>JAAWAE010000023.1 GCA_022792035.1 Ruminiclostridium sp.
ACCCCGGTCACGTGCACCACTTAGATCACGCCTGAGTCCGGCTCGTGGTCCTTCCGGGTCAGACGGCCGCGTTAAGCCGCGGCGAGAACTACGTTATCGTTGTTCTTTAATTTATAAGCTGCCCGTTTTAAGGATGTCAGGCACATCCGCCCGCTATTCCTGCCCCCATGTCCCCGTCGAAACCAGTACGCCCCCATATTTTTATATGGGATCTCCCCTGAAAAACGGTGGCCCATTGGACCGGATCGGCCTCGACGCCCGTCCCGAAGGACAGACGCCAAGGCGCTGTGCATAACTTTGTGGAAAAGACGTAAAACTCACAGACGATTAAATCTTTTCCGGTTCAGGATACTCCACGCCGAAGGTCTCTACCGTGACTTTCTTCATGCGCTGGTCCTCCTTGGGCTTGTCGCTGGAATTGGTCTTCGCGGCGGCGATGTGGTCGACCACGTCCATGCCGTGGATGACCTGGCCGAAGGCGGCGTACTGACCGTCCAGGAAGTCCCCGTCGGCGTGCATGATGAAGAACTGACTGCCGGCAGAGTTGGGGTCCATGGCTCGGGCCATGGACAGCACGCCCCGCTTATGGCTCAGGTCGTTCTTGACGCCGTTGGAGGAAAACTCGCCCTTGATGCTGTAGCCGGGACCGCCCATGCCGGAACCCATGGGGTCGCCCCCCTGGATCATGAAGCCGGAGATGACCCGATGGAAAAGGATGCCGTCATAGAACCCTTTCTGGATGAGGCTGACGAAATTGTTTACACTGATGGGGGCGATCTCAGGATAGAGCTCAGCTGTGATCTTGCCGCCGTCCTCCATCTCAATGGTAACGATGGGATTTTGTGCCATAATAACATAACTCCTTCTCTCGCGCAGCGCCTCAACGCTGCTTCAAGGCCCGGTCCATCTCCCGCTTGGCGTCCCGCTGGGCGGCGGCCTCGCGTTTGTCGTAAAGCTTTTTGCCTTTACATAGACCGATCTCTACCTTCACCCGGGGTCCCTTGAAATAGAGACTGAGGGGGATGAGGGTATAGCCGTCCTGCTTGATCTTGGCAAAGAGCTTGGCGATCTCCCGCCGGTGCATCAGCAGGCGGCGGGGCCGGCGAGGCTCCCGGTTAAAGATGTTGCCCTTTTCGTAAGGGCTGACGTGCATCCCGTTGACGCTCATCTGTCCGTCCTTGATGGTACAGAAGGCGTCCTTCAGGTTCACGTTGCCCATGCGGATGGACTTGACCTCCGTCCCGGCCAGCTCGATGCCTGCCTCATAGCGTTCTTCCACGAAGTAGTCGTGAAACGCTTTTTTGTTTTTCGCAATGGACTTGATGCTCTCTTTTCCCAAGGCAGGCACCTCCTCTCTGACCGATGGGACCGGTCCGTATCGAAACCTTATTATCTCTTATTATAACCCCCGTGTCAAGGGGTAAACGAGATTTTTGTATTGGAGAATGGTTCCCCCGCAGACCCTTTTGGGAAAAATCCAGCCTTTTTTCTTGGATTCATGGGGCTTTGACCTTGCTATCCTGGGGGGGCGGTGATAAGATGAGAAGAAAGGAAAAAGACAGGAGGACTGCCCTATGGCGCCCATCATCCGACCAGCCACCCCGGCAGACGCGGAAGCCTTGCTGGGGATCTATGCCTATTACGTCCGCAGTACCGCCATCAGTTTTGAATACGAAGTACCGTCCCTGCAGGAGTTCCGGCGGCGGATCACCGAGACCTTGGAGCGGCGCTACCCCTATCTGTGCGTCCTCCAGTCCGGGAAGATCGTGGGCTATGCCTGCGCCGGGCCCTTTGCCGACCGGGAAGCCTACGATTGGTCCGCCGAGGTCACCATCTATCTGGCCTGGAACGCCCGAAGGCGGGGGCTGGGCCGGAAGCTCTATGAAGCCTTGGAGAAGGAATTGAAAAAGATGGGGATCATCAACCTCTATGCCCGCATCGGCGTGCCGCCGGTGGAGGATGAATACCTGACCCGGAACAGCATGGACTTTCACACCCACCTGGGCTATCAAGTCGCAGGGACCTTCCGCCGCTGCGGCTATAAGTTTGAGCGGTGGTATGATATGGTCTGGATGGAGAAGTGCATCGGCTTCCATGACAGCGCGCCCCGGCCGATCCGGCGATGATACCCGCTGCGTTCTTGGGGATTGTACCGCGTGGAGGGTTCGATGGGGGCTTGCAACTTGAAGTTGCGGAAAAGAAACGCCAGCTTGGTGGCCAGTTTTCAGAGAATGCGCTAGAGTAAGGGGGAAAGGAGGCACACGGTATGACCTTTGGCGAGAAGCTGCAGCGGTGCAGGAAAGAGGCGGGCCTCTCCCAGGAGGAGCTGGCGGAACAATTAAATGTATCCCGTCAGGCGGTGAGCAAGTGGGAGCGGGACAGCGGGTATCCTGAGACAGAAAAACTCATCCGCATGAGCAAGCTGTTTCACGTCACCTTAGACTATCTGCTCTTGGATGAGGTCCAGGAGGATACGGGGGGCGCGGAGGCAGGACCGGAGGCCCAAGTGCCCCCAGACCAGGGCCTTTATGTCAGCCGGGAGCTGGCGGAGAGTTATCTTCTGCATCAACGCCGCAGGCTGTGCAAGCTGGGGGGCGGATGGGGGCTTCTGGTGGGCAGTATGTCCTTGAGTTTTTGGCAGCCGAGTTCTGTCCTGGACACGGTGGTGATGCTCTTGGGGGTGCTGCTCCTGGTTTCGGCGAAGCTGGACGGGGACCCCTACCGGAAGCTGCGCCAGCAGCCCCTGGTCTTTGACGCGGCTGTGCGGCAGGGCTTCACCGACGCCTGGACGCAGGCTAAGAGCCGGACCCATGGGCTGGCCCTCTTGGGGATCGTCCTGGTGGCGGCTGGGTTCCTGATCATCCCGCTCTTGGACCTTCACCCCGGTGTTGTGGAGAACAGTTTCTTTGGCGTGGGCTTCATCCTGGCGGGGATTGGGACCTTCCTCTGCGTGTATATGTTCGGCATCTTCCGGGCCTACCGTGCGCTCTTCGAATTCTGAAGAAAGCGAGGCAGATTTCTATGAAAAACATTCGCAGCGGGTTGGTGGTGCTTTTGACGCTGCTGCTCCTGGGAGGCTGTACCATGGTATGCAATATCGCAGGGCCTACAGGAGCAGAGCAAGAGGTCCTCAACATGACACAGGAAGTCCTGGTGCTGGACCCGGAAGGAAAGCTGGTCAGGACCTTAACCACCGATGAAGAACTGGATGCGCTGCTGGACGGACTGCGGCTGGAGGACTGGACCCTGGCGCAGCTGCCCCAGGGGGCGGTGTCAGAGGGGACTATCGTCTTTCGCCAGCTGGAGACCTTGAAGCTGGGGCAGCGGTGGGAGGACCGGTCCATGGTGGAAGCGGCCCGGCTGACGGTGTATGACCAGGGGGCGTATGGGGTCCTGCTGTGCGGCGGGGTTTCGCTGTGCTTTGGCTTGCCGGAAGGGGTGTATGAGCAGTTTTGGGAATGAGGATTTTTGACTGACTGAACTGCAGAGCCGGCCCCGATATCATTGAAGCAATGGAGGACTTTTCGTGGAACTATATGCACGGTATCGACAGCTCAACGCAGATTTTTCATGGATCGGGTTGGGGCGGGAAGGGGGAGCCCGATACTTCTGCACCCCCATAGGAGCGGAAACCATCGGCTGGGATGAAGCGATACAGTATTGTTTCATCCCCGGCTTTGGAGAAATGGTTTGATGATATCAAAGGCTTTCAGCTTTGTCAAGCAAAAAGGCCATATTCACCGCTGTTTTCTGAAAACACCTTCAATCCCTCTAAATTTTTCCTGACTTTGGCCGATAAATCCAATAGGAGGGATGGTCATGAGTGACATGAAAGTTTCCGGCGTATCATGGAACGCCCAAAGCCAGCAGGGGCAGAATACCCCGCCTGCCGCCCAGGAGACCCAGGAAAAGACCGCCTCCCTCACCACCCCCAAAGAGGTGGAGGGCCAGACCATCCAGGAGATGCTCCGGGAGGCCCGGGAGAAGGCCCAGGAGCGGCGGGACAGCTTAAAATTGAAAGTAAATCCGTCCCAGTACGGCGACGCCGCTATGACCGCTTACGCCCGTCTGGCCCGAGCGCGCACCGCAGGCCAGGTGAACGCCGCGGCAGGCTATGCCCAGCGGCAGATCGCCCGGCTCCAGGCGGCCCAGCACAGCGACAGTGAGAATGCTCCCCGGATTCGAGCGGCCATCCGTCAGCTGCAAAAGGTGTCGGGACGGGCGGGGAAAAAGCGGCGGGAACTCCAGCGGGAGGACCTCATCCGCGCCCGGGCCAAGAAGGCCCAGCGGGAGGAAAACCGCCGCAAAGCCGCCGCGGCCAAACAGGAGCTGCTGCGCCGCAAGACCATGCGTATGATTCGGGAGGGGGGATATCTCCGGGAAACGGAGATCGACAACCGCCAGCAGGCCCAGCTGGCCGCCACCCGGATGGAGCTCCAGCAGCAGATGCAGGCCATCAGTGACCAGTATCAGCCCTCGCCCCAGCTGGCCGCCCAGGGTTATGCCGCCCAAAGCGTTGGGGGAGAGGTCTGTCCGCCCAGCGGCGGCGGGGTAGACCTTCAAGTTTGATGATACGAAAGCGCCGGTCCGTCTGGGGAAGGATGGACCGGCGTTTCTTTTATGGGCAGGCAAGGAAAAGGGTGCGATCTTGTCTAAAAAGGTGTTGTCAAGGGGGAGGGATTGGTGTATAATCCAGGTGCAGAGAAACGCCGGTATCAGAGGTGAGGGCAGAGGAGCGTGATTGTTCTGGATGACACCAAAACGCGGATCATTTTCGCCACCATGAAGGCCGTGCGGCAGTACGGCTTAGAAGGGGTGCGCATTCAGAACGTTGCGGAGCTGGCAGGAGTCTCGCCGGGGGCCTTGTACCGCTACTTCGACGGGAAGGACCAGATGATCGTGGAATGCTTCACCTATGTGGACAAGCAGGCGGCGGAGATTTTCGAGCACCTGAGCTTCAATCCCTTGGCCATGCTCACGGACCCGGTGGGGGCGATCAAGGGCCTGTGGCTGCCCTATTTCCGGTTCTGGACCTCGCACCCAGACGAGACGGTCTTTTACCATCGGTTCCGGGACAGCACGTTTTTCCCGCAGTACGACAGGGAACGGGATGTGACCTACTTCGACACCTTCATAGGCATGGTCAACGCCTTCAAGAAGGCATTTCCCAGACTGAACCAGATCAATCAGGACTTGCTGTGGCTCCATGTCCTGACCTCTACGGTCTTGTATGCGAAATATGTGGTGGAGGGGACCCTGCCCAATGACCAGGAGACCGAGGACACGGTGTTCCGGCTGTTGATCACCGGGTTGAGCGGGTATCTGAAACCGGACCGGGGCAGGAAAAAGAAAGAATAGAAAACGCATCGAAAAGGTGCGTTTTGAGCAAAAGTGAGTAAATGTTTATTTTTTATATTGTAACGCGCCGCTCGGCAGAGCGGATTTTGTTCCTGTTTGGTAAATAAACATTTATTTATCTTGCCGGGGATTTGCGGACGAGGTTCGTCCGCTCCAGACAAGAGCAATTTGGTGTAAGAGGTGTCGTGAATGGAAAAAATTCTAATCGTGGATGACAGTACCGTGCAGGCGGCCCAGTTGAAGGCCATTTTGTCTGAGGCGTATGATGTCACCATCGCGCAGACAGCGGAGGATGGGCTGCGCCTGGCCAGTGAGGGGGCCTTTTCGCTGATCCTGCTGGATGTGGTGATGCCGGGGATGGATGGCTTTACCCTGCTGAAAATATTGCAGGAAGAGATCATTACCCAGAGCGTCCCGGTGATTTTGATCACCAGCCTTTCCGATGTGGCCAACGAACAGCGGGGGCTGATCTTGGGTGCGGTGGATTACATCACAAAACCCTTCAATCCCCTCATCGTCCAGGCCAGGGTCAACACGCACATCAAACTTTACCGATACCGCAGACAAGTGGAACAGCAGTCCATGACCGACCAGCTTACGGGAGTGGCCAACCGGCGCAAGTATGAACAGTACAGCGAGGTCAAGTGGAAGGAAGCGATCCGCTTGCAGATCCCGGTCTCCATCTGCATGATGGACATCGACCGCTTCAAAGTCTACAACGATACCTTTGGGCATCCCGCCGGGGACAAGGTGATCGCGGCGGTGGCCCAGACGGCGGCATCCCACTTGCGGCGGAGCACGGACTTTTTTGCCCGCTATGGCGGCGAGGAGTTCGTGGCGCTGGTGCTGGGAGGCAGCGGGGAGGAGATCTTTGCCCACCTGAAAAAGATCCGGCAGGTGGTGGAGGCGCTCCAGATCCCCCATGACCCGGCGGTGGCCCCGTGGGTCACGATCAGCGTGGGTGGGGTCACCGTTGTGCCGAAAAGGGAGAGCACCTATGGCTTCTACTTAAAAATCGCGGATACGATGCTCTACGACGCAAAGAAGGAAGGCCGGAACCGGGTCATCTGGGCGGACGAGGGGATGCGGCAGTTGCGGGAAGCCTGAGGGCGCCCGGAAGCGAGAAAATGGGATAAGGGAGGCAGCGTATGGGTTTATGGAATTTATTTGGGAAGCGGACGAAGGAGCAGCCGCCCCAACATGAGGAGAAGGCGGAAGAATCCGCCGTCTATTCCGGGATGCGGGTGGAGGTGACCACCGGCCAGGGAGAACTGCTGTTCGTGGCAAAGTTACAGGGGGTACGGGGAGACAAGGCGGAACTGCACCAATATTCGGAAACGGCGCTCCCCCAGGCGGAGGAGCCGCTCCGGGTGAACATCCGCGGGTACAACGACCACGAGCGGAAGGCGGTCTATATGGAGGGGGCCATCACGCCGAAACCCAAGCACATCTGGGATGTGGAGGAGCTGAAGGTGACCCGCGTTGCCAATGACCGCGCCTTTTTCCGCCTGTCCACGGTGCTGGATGCCACCGTCACGACGTTCAGCGGTCTGGCCATGGGGGAGAAGCCCTGCAAGCTGCTGAACATCAGCGTGGGCGGGGCCAGGGTCCGCTCAGAGCACCAGTACCACGAGGGGGATAAATTCCTGCTCAAAGTCCGGCTGCTGGAGGACCGGCCGGAGTCGGCGATGTTCTGCCAGGTGCTGCGGGTGATCGCCAAGGAGAACGAGCAGTTTGAATACGGATGCCAGTTTTTAGAGCTGACGGAGGAGGACCAGGAGAAGATTATGCAGAATATCTTTGCGGCGCAGCGGCAGAAGCGGGGGTTTTCTTGAGCCTTACCTTGCGCCGAAGGGGCAAAAAACGCCCAGCCTTTATCCTTTTTGGATGGAGACTGGGCGTTTCGTTTTTCTGATAAAAGGGCCGCGTCTCAGCGCCCCTTCCCCTCGAGATCCTCCACCAGCGGCGGGATCTGGGAGATCATGTTGTCCATGTCCTCAAACATGGCGCTCTTGGTGGTGCCCAGACGGCTGGCCTGGTCGATATGCTTGACCACCTCTTGATACTGGTCCTTGATCTGGTCAAAGAACTGGCGGATGCCCTGCAGCTCCATCTGGGAAGCCTGGATGACCCCGGCGATCTCTGTCTGCACGGAAATCGCGCCGTCCGCCGCCGCCGTGATCTTTTGGAAGCTCTGGTCGGTCTGGGCGACGATATCCGTTCCTTGACTCAGGGTGTCCTGGGAGTGCTGGATGCTGGTGCTGAGCTGATTGGCCCGGCCGGCGACATCGCTGACGCCGGAGTCCACTTCGCCTGCCAGGTCCTTGATCTTCTGGGCCAGTTCCTTGACATGGGCGGCCACCACGGCGAAGCCGCGGCCTTCCGCGCCGGCCCGGGAGGCCTCGATGGAGGCGTTGATGGCCAGAATGTTGGTTTGGTCGGCGATGGAGACGATCTTCCCCATGCACTTTTGAATCCCTAGGATGGATTCCTCTAAGGCGCGGAAGGTTACTTCCATCTCCGCGTAGGTGCCTTGGACCCGCATGGAGGTCTTGCCCAGCTCCTCCATCTGACCCTGGGCCTCGGAGACGCTCTCCGCCACCTCGGTGCGGACGTTGTTGAACTGGGAAGCCGTCTCGTTGATGTTGGAAAAGGACTGGTCCAGGTTCTGGAGCTTATCCTGGAAACTGTCGGCCTCCTGGATCACGCCGGAGAAGGAGCGTCCCACCAAGCTCAGTTCCCAAAGGGAGGCCACTTCCTTCTGCACCAGATCCTTCTGGTAGGTCTTCAGGCTGTCTGCAATGTGCAGGATGGGATAGAGAGAATTCCCTTCCTGCCGCGTATGGCTATTATGGCTATTATGGCGATTCTTATCCTCAAACATACTGCTGCCCCCTTATTCAAATACCACACAGGTCATGGACTGATTGACGAAGCGGTTGTTGTAATGTTCGCCGTAGCCCACGAAGCCCACGTGATTGCCCAGGGCCGCCATCTCCTGGAGATAGGTCTGCATATAGTTGCGCTCGGAAAACAACTTGTAGCGGAAGAGACAGTTTACCGAGAAGATTGCCGAACGCCGGGGGAAGTCCGCGCAGATCTGCTGAATGGTGTTGCGAGTGATGGCCTGATAGTCCCCCAGCTCCATGAGGATGAGGACGTCGGAGTCGTTGACCTGCCGGAAGCAGGAGAGCGCGTTGCCGTTGACTTCCTTGATGGAGATGATGCAGGTGTCGTCGCCGTTGACCTTGCCGAAGGGGTTTTGGAAGGTCTGGGTGAGGATTTGCTGGTCGGTGACGTGGAGGATGTCCGAATAGACCTGCCGGGCGCTGCGGCCGTTGAGGGCGCCCAGGGTATAGCTGGCGCGGTCTGTCCCGGAGGCGATGAAGCGATAGTTGCCCAGCTGATGGTAAATGTTTTCCTTGTACGTCTTGACCCGGCCCCGCTGGTTGCGGACCAGACCGTAGGCCACGGCGTCCTCATAGACCCGCCCGTTGGCGGAGACTTTTCCCTGGTCGCCGGTCCCGCCCACCAGGGAGATGCCTCTCTGGCCCAGGACCGTGTTGATGGTGGTGAGCACGCAGGCGTCATTGCCGGCGCAGAAGTCGATGCACACCGTATCTTGATTGCTGCCGCCGATGTGCTTCAGGTCCTGCTCCAGACGGTGGATGTACTTCACCGGCATGGTGGAGACCTGCTCTAAGACGTTGGCGGCGGCGGTGACGCCGTCGGAAAAGGCGATGATCCCGACTCCGTGCTCCACCACCCGGGTTTGGTAGCTCATACCGATGCAGCCGATGCTGGGCACGCCGGGGAAATACTTTTCCAGGGCTTTGACGTGCGCCTCGAACTGGGTATCATTGGACAAGAGCATGATGAATTGGGGAGAGTGCAGGCCCTGCAGGGCCTCCTCTAAATTTCCGCTTTGGCTCATACCGAAAAACTGTTTCATGCTGCGCGTTCCCTTCCAAAATATGTTGCGATTCTATTGTTTTCCATATTATTATAGAAGATAGTTCGCGGTGTGTCAACAAGGCGCGGAGATATTTTCTCCATCCTGCCAGCCCTTGCAGAAGTCCCCCCAGCCCTGGAAGCCGCAGGCGTATTGCTCCAGCTGGTCACAGCTGAGCTCGATGGCGCTGTTGGCGCTGCCGGCGGCGGGGAAGACGGTGTCGAAACGCTGGAGGGAGACGTCCAGATAGACCGCCACTCCCTCCTTGAGGGCAAAGGGACAGACCCCGCCTACGGCGTGGCCCACCAGCTGGGTCACCTGCTCCGGGGAGAGCATTTTGGCCTTGGTGTGGAACTGGGCCTTGAACTTGGCGTTGTCTACCTTGGCATCCCCGGCGGTGATGATGAGGACGGCCTTGTCCTCCACCAGGAAGGACAGGGACTTGGCGATGCGGGCGGGGATCACCCCGGCGGCTTGGGCGGCCAGCTCCACGGTGGCGCTGGAGGTCTCGAACTCCAGGATGCGCTCCGCCAGACCGAAGGCGGAGAAGTAGTCGCGTACTGCGGCGATGGACATGATGGCGATGCCTTCTTTCTCTATGGTATGCTGTCACTATAGCATAGTGCGGCGGTCTTGGCAAGGCGGGGCGGCTGTGCTACAATGGGACGCAGAACGAAAGGGGCTCTAATAACTACTACTCTAATACAAGGAAGGGAGGGGAGGCCCATGAGCAGGCCCGTTCGGGGCCGCTTTGCCCCCAGTCCCAGCGGACGGATGCACTTGGGGAACCTCTTCGCCGCCCTGCTGGCGTGGCTGGATGTGCGCAGTCTGGGGGGCGAGATGCTTCTGCGCATGGAGGACCTGGACCCCCAGCGGTGCAGGCCAGACTATACCCGCCAGCTGGCGGAGGATTTAGAATGGCTGGGGCTGGATTGGGACCTGGGCTGGCAGGCGGGAGAGACGGAATTTTGCCAGAGCAGCCGGGGGGGATACTATCAGGAGGCCTTTGACAAATTGAAAGGGAAACGCCTGCTGTATCCCTGCTATTGCAGCCGGAAGGAGCTGCTGGCGGCCTCGGCGCCCCATGCTTCCGACGGGGCCCGGGTTTACGACGGACGGTGCCGGGACCTGTCCCAGGAAGAAAAAGCCGCCCTGGAAGGGGGCGGAAGGAGACCCGCTTGGCGGGTCCGGGTCCCGGCGGCGGAGGTGGCCTTCACCGACGAAGTCTTTGGGCCCCAAGGGCAGCGACTGGATCGAGATTGCGGTGATTTTATCTTGCGCCGCTCCGACGGGATCTATGCCTATCAGCTGGCGGTGGCGGAGGACGACGGACGGATGGGCATCACCCGGGTGGTCCGGGGACAGGATCTGCTCTCCTCCACCCCGCGTCAGATTTGGCTGCTGGAACAGCTGGGGTATGAAATCCCAACATATTGTCATGTTCCCCTCCTGCTCAGTGCCGACGGACGGCGGCTGTCCAAGCGGGACCGAGACCTGGATATGGGGGTCCTCCGGCAGCAGTTTACCCCCGAGGCCCTCACCGGGGAGCTGGCCTGTTTGGCGGGGCTGCTGGAGCGTCCCCAGGCGGTCCGCCCCCAGGAGCTTGTCCCCCTCTTCGCCTGGGACAAGGTGGGCAGGCAGGACCGGCGGCTGACGGGGCTCAGGGGTCCGTCAGTTCCCGGCGCAGGAACTGGATGGCTTTCTTCTCCAGCCGGGACACCTGCACCTGACTGACCCCCAGCAGCTTGGCGGTTTTGTCCTGGGTCAGGCCCTTGTAGTAGCGTAAAAAAATTAACTTCCGCTCCCGCTCCGGCAGGCGGTCGATGGCGGTGCGCAGGGAGACCCGTTCGATCAGCCCCTCTTCCGGGGATTCCCCCAGCATATCCTCCAGAGAAAAGCCGTTCTCCCCGCTCTCCGCCTGGAGGGAGGCGATGCTGGAGGTGGCCAAGTCTGCCGAGGCGATCTCTTCCGGGGTGAGGCCCGTCTCCTGGGCCAGCTCGGATAGGGCGGGCTCCCGGCCCAGGGCGTCGGTGAGTTTTTCCCGGGCCCGGTGGATGACAAGGGCCTGCTCCTTGACCCCCCGGCTGACCTTCACGATGCCGTCGTCCCGCAAAAACCGTCGGATCTCTCCGGCGATCTTGGGCACGGCGTAGGTGGAGAACTGGGTCCCGAAGGCCGGGTCAAAACCCTGGACGGCTTTGAGAAAGCCCACGCAGCCCAGCTGGTACAGGTCCTCGTTGTCTTGGCCTTTCCGGGCGTAGCGGCGGACGATGCTCCAGATCAGACCCGCGTTCTCCTCGACGAGACGGCCGCTGGCCTCCCGGTCCCCCTGCTGGGCAGCTTGGATGAGGGTGAAGCGTTCCTGGGCGATCAAGTGTGCTGCCCCCCTCCTGCCCGGAGGGCGAAACGCTTGCGCATGGTCACGGTGGTCCCCTTGCCGGGGATGGAGCGGACTTTTAAGTGGTCCGTAAAACTCTCCATGATGGTGAAGCCCATGCCGGAGCGTTCCTCGTTGCCGGTGGTGAAGAGGGGGGTGCGGGCCTGCTCCACGTCGGGGATGCCCACGCCCCAGTCCCGGACGATGAGCTCCATTTCGTTGCCGGGGTAGAGGCGTAATTTCAGCTCCACCTTCCCCAGGGTGTCGGGATAGGCGTGGACGATGGCGTTGGTCACCGCTTCGCTCACGGCGGTCTTTACATCCCCCAGCTCGTCCAAGGTGGGGTCCAGCTGGGCAGCGAAGGCGGCGGCGGAGGAGCGGGCGAAGGCTTCGTTGGCGGATTTGGAGGGGAAGGTCAGGGTCACCTGGTTGGTATATTTGACGGTACGCATGTATGTAGCTCCTTTCATTCAACGATGGGGATGAGCCGGTGGAGCCCGGCGGCCCGCAGGACCCGGGCGGGTTGTTCGTTGAGTCCTGTGACCTGGAGGGTCCCGGACAATGCCTCCATCCGCTGGCGCAGGCGCAGGAGGATGGCGATGCCGGAGCTGTCCATGAAGGTGACTCCGGAACAGTTTACCACCACCTGCCGGGGCAGGACCTCGTCCAGCTCCTGGTCCAGGTTCTGGAGCAGGCCCTTGACCCGGTGGTGGTCGATGTCCCCGGAGAGGGAGATGGTGAGTATTCGGTTGTGGGTGGCGTAGGCGACGGACATAGATAGGTACCCCCTTTTGTACGACAGAAAAATTGCCCTGTCCCGGACAAGCCGGGTACAGGGCAATTATACTGCTTTTTTATGGATTTTTTTGTAAAAGAGAGGCGGCGTATACATATATAATATATACCGCTCCAGACCGGTGACGCCGCCCTGGGATACCTTATATAAATATATAGAAGAATGGGGCAGGCCCTTTGGGACCTGCCCCCGGGGTTCAGTCCACGAATGCCTCGAAGGCATCCCGGACCGCGTCCCCCTTTTCTGTGATGATCAGCACGGCGTAGGGACTTTTGGTGAAAACCTGTCCCAGGTCCAGCCGCTTGGCCTCCGCCGGAGCGTACTGGCGAAAGAGTTTCTTCCGGTAGTCCAGGTGATCCTGGAGGGCCTTGGCGGCTTCGTCCAGGTCTGCCGGGTCCTTGACGGCGATGACCGTGATCTCCTCCGCTTTGCCGGTGACGGAGAAGGAGGTCAGGTAGTTTGCGATCTTGTCGTAGTCCATGGTGGATATGTAGGAAAACGAGTGCTCCGCGTCTTCCATGCCGCCGTGGACGGAGTTCATTTCCGGCAGCGTGTCGTCGGCCTCCAGGAGGGCGGTTTGGAGCTGGGCCATGTCTACGATGCTGCTTGTGGAGGGGCTGCTCTCGCAGGCGCACAGTCCAAGGACCAGCAGGAAAAGCAGGGGGATTAGGATTTTTGTTTTCATTGTTATCCTCCGATCTCGGCGGCGGCGTCTTCTGTCATGACTTCAGTATAGCCCTCAAAATTTCCGTCGTCGTAGTCCTCGTCGCCGCCCATGCCGTCGAAGGCATCGCTGACGGCTTTTTCTGCCTTGGCTTCCTCTTCCTCGGTGAGTTCGGTGCGTTCCTCCTCCTGCTGGAAGCCCTCGACGCGAATGTTGAGGACATATTCGCCGCCGCCCACGTGGATCCAGTTCCACATCATCCAAAGACTGCCGAATTCTCCGTATTCTCCGTTGGAGACGATGCTGTCGATGCGCTGGAGCATATTTTCCACGATTTGGGCGTGAGCCTCGTCGATGACCTCAAAGCCCAGGCAGGTGACGGCCTGTTCGTTGTCCAGAGATGCCCGGATCAGCTTGGGAACTTGGTAAATGTCCTCCACAGACTGACGGTTCTGGTAGGAGTAGTTATACTCCAGGCTGGTGGCGGCGGGGAAGAACTCCCGGTCCCAGTCTTGGCCGAAAGAGGCCAGGTCGTCGTTCATGTTGAAGTGGGCATAGGTCGCGCTGCCTTGGTCGGAGTAGACATCCACATGATACCAGTTGTCGTCCAGTTTTACCAAGTCCCAGGAGTGGTACAGGTCGTTGTTGTGGACCACCTTGCACTCGATGTCCATCATCTGCATGAAGAGGCGGAAGGTGGTGGCGTAACCCACGCAGACGGCGTTGTGGTATTTCAGCACCCCGTAAGGGTTGTCGCAGTCTTCCTGGGTGTTGGGGATGACCTGGAGGACGCCGCGGTCGTGGGTCAGTTCGGTGGTCATCCAGTCGTAGACGGCTTTTTCCTTCTCGTAGTCGCTCATATCCTCGGTGATGATCTCATCCAGGACAGCGGAAGCCATTTCCAAGGTCTCCTTGTCCCGTTTGCTGAGGCCGGCGGTGCTGCCGGCCTTGTAGGCGTCGGAGATCTGCGTGGTGGAGACGATGCGGTATTCATTGTTCATAATGGGGACATCGTCTTCCCGGGTCCCCTCGTTGGAGATGCCGGCCGCGTCCTGCAGGGAGTGGATGGCTTTGGCATTGAACGCGCCTAGGATGACGCTGCTCAGGATGCCCGCCAAGGCCGCCGCCAGGAGGCAGTAGAGGAGGATGTTTTTCTTTTTTTCCATCGGTTGAGTGCTCCTTCCTTTTTGATCTGCTGCGGGTCTGTCTGTGTTTATGATACGCGTATTGGGGGAAAAGGTCAATAGGTTTAATAAAACCTTAAGAAACTCTTGGGTGCGTCGCAGTCCTCGGGACTGTGAAAAAACCTCCCCTATTATATGACAGGAAATCGGGGCGGAGATTGGCGCTTTTGTGAAAAAATCCCCAAAATTATCCGCGCTGTGTTGGGGGGTGCCCCCGCTGGGGGAGGGGGTGCTATGATACCTTATTATAATATGGATAAAAATATCCCCCCAGGTGGGGCCTGGGGGGGGGAGAGGGGTCAGGCTCGGCTGAGCTGCCTGCTTCAATTCCGCTTTGTCTCGCGCAGCGGACAATACACTGCCTTTTTAAGGAAATTTTCTTTCGGTAAGAGGCTGAATCTGTTTTAAGTATACAGGAGGTGGTGGATTTTGTCAATCGTTTTGTCGGAGAAATTGGATTTTTGAAGAAGACTTAGGAAAAGGGGGCTCGACATTTGTCGAGGCCCCCATAATGAAAACGAATAATTATGTAAATTGAAAATAGTTTACTGATACATGGAATCAATCAAGGCGCGGTCAGCACGCTTGACCTGAGTATCAGCAACCTGATATTCAGGAATATCGGAAGAACTTTCATTGCCTTGAGCGGTTACAGCGTTGGTTTCGGGAAGCAAAGAATATTGAGTCAGGGACAGAGTGCCGTCAGGTTGCTCTACGACAGTATAGGCGGTATCGTCCTTGTAAAGAAATCCCATAGGCATAAACTGCCCTTCTTCAATTTCAATAAAGATATCTCTTAGGATGCACTGGAGCCACGCATGTTCCTCTGGGATAGCCTCGTCTGTCCAAAGTTCAACATAGGAAACATACGCATACTCCCTGAGGTCATATCCGAAGACCGTGTCAATGACCGCCGCCATGGCAGTGCCCTTCCCGATGCCAAAAGTGGATTCCTCTATCCCACTTTCTTTTGTGGCGTGAACGGCTGGGGTGGCCGTGCCGTAGGTGTCCTTCGGGAGGGTCAGGGGTGTCTTGCCGCCGTTGAGGGTGAAGGCCGCGCCGGCGCCCACGACGGTCAAGCTCAGCAGGGCGGTGACGGTCAGGGCTAGGGATAGGATTTTCTTGCAGGGTTTCATGGGGGTTCCTCCTTTTTACTTGTGTGGTGGGGGGCATATGCCGCTTTTTAAGGAAATTTTCTTTCGGTAAGAGGCTGAATCTGTTTTAAGTATACAGGAGGTGGTGGATTTTGTCAATCGTTTTGTCGGAGAAATTGGATTTTTGGGAAAAAGTAGCCCCCAGGCGTTACACCTGGGGGTGAGTATTAGGCTTTTTTGATCAGGTTGTGAACTTTTTGGAAAGAATGGATGTAATTCTCGATGGAGGTATCGTCCCGGATATGAGAGGCTTGGAGGTGTCCAAACCCGATAAATTCCCATAAAGTCTCGCTGTTTGCGTGTGAAGGTGAACAAGGAACGCTCACGTATTACTCCAAACTGCGCGGATGAGGAATACCTCCTGATAGTTCTCCAAAACATTTGGGTCAGTCAGGGGAGAGATGCAATCCACAGAGGAGATCTGAAAGGAATTCCCCCGGACGGAAGTGAAGAGTATCATCTCTTGGTTACCCAGTTCCCCGGACTCGTAAGTGGAAGTCCAGTCAGTAGGTGTTAACCAGGCGAAGTTGGAAACAAGGCCAGGGGTATAGAGAAAGTCCACTTGATTGCTGCCGGATGAAGTGCTGGCTTTGTAGCGATCATATCCAGAGTCCAGAGTCGATATCCAGAACGAAAGAGTATCTTCCCCCTCTGAGAGGGTGAGCAGGGGCTGCTTATCCTTTTGGATAAGTCCCTGCCAGTGTTCCACATATAAAGTGCAGACCCTGCTTTGGGGGACCTGATAATCATAGCTGTAAGCAAGGACAGTGGGGTCGTTGTCCTTGCTGGGGCGGAGATATTCCGTGGGGGATGCTTGCTGCTGACAGGCGCTGAGCAGCAGAGAGATCGAAAGAGTGAGAAATATCTGCTGCAAAAATGAAAATCTCTTCATGAAATCGACCTTTCTTTATGTTATTTCATCCTGAAACAAGTATAATGAATTTTAGGAAAAGGGGAGAATCCCCCGGCGAGGAGGCCGGGGGATAAAGGAAATTAAAAACAGTTAAACATGTAATCTCGTATCACACTGCATTGACGGTCATCGTGACAGAGCCGTTTTCTTTCATATTGAAACGGGCTACAATTTGCACTTGAGAGCTTAAGCCAGAAAGAGTAATAATATCCATATATCGGATAACATTCTTCTTAGGAGATACACCGTTATATGAATCAGCTTTTCCAGGTGTACGCACACATTCAAATCTATCGGAGGGGCGTATTATTAAAGCTACATCATCGATTCTTACAGTACCAAGACTAAAGATGCGGTCACCAAGAACATCCGCATAGCCAGTAACAGTCCAAATAAACGCACCATCTGCGAGGTTGATGGCAGTGTTTGCTCTTGGATGCTTCTTACCGCTCCCTGGATCACTTGGATTACTATAATATGAATAAGGAGTAATGGAGGAAGTTTGACGAAGAGACTGAATTGCGTTGCAAAGTTCTTCCACTTCAGCTGCGAACTCTTCGTCTGTATAGGCTTTATCAATTTTATTAACTGGGAGAACGCTAACCTCGACATTTTCTCTGTTGCCAATTTCGTTTGCGATTTCGATGTATCGCTGATATTGCTCATCAGTAATTACAGGCCCAGCATCGACTGCATAAGCAGGGATAGCCAAAGGGAGAGCTAAGCACAGGCACAGAGATAGGGACAATAATTTCTTTTTCATGATGTGATCCTTTCCTTGCAATCTGTATTGCAAAATTCTGAGTGTGAGGTTCTCTTCGTTTTAGCTCCACATAGGCAACAACTCCTTTCCTTTCTCATCTATAAAGCGGGCGCTGATGATTTATGCTTCTGCTTATATATCACGAAAAAAGCCCCAAAGTGTACACGATTTCCCAAAATAATTTCGATTTGTGCAAAATGAACAAATTTTGAAACGGGGATATGCAAAATAGAGATAGCGTGCTATAATGCACGAAAAAGGAGGGGAAATCCATGAAACCAGAACAGGCTCAGTTTCTTGAGCGGATTTACAAAGCGCAGTTTTCAATCATGTTCAAACACGCGGTGGGTAAAGTTCAGGACAGGGAGATCGCAATGGATATCGTGCAGGATACCTTCCACACAGCAGTTGAAAAGATCGACATTCTGATGGTCCATGAAAATCCCGAGGCATGGTTGATGGTGGTGCTGAACAATAAAATCATGCAGTATTATGATCGCAAGAAGGAAGAATATGCTTTGCTGATTTCCACGGAAGAAGAGGCGTGTAAAGAGCTTGGGGAGATTGATCAACAGCTGAAAGATATTGACGAGTGTAAGGAGAATTTGCTGGAAAAGGTCAAGCGGATTCTGACGCCAGAGGAATATGGTTTTTTTGAACGGTTTTTCATAGACAATGCCTCGCATTTGGCGCTGGCGAAGGAATACGGCATTACGGTCTACGGGACGAAGAAAAGGAGAGAGCGGATGCTGGCTGAATTACACAAAGAGCTCCGGAAAATTGAGAGAGAAAATGACTGATAAAACAAAAAGAAAAAAGTTTCAAAAATCGTGTACACTTTTGGGGCATTTTTATGATATATAGGTGAGGAGGTTAATAGTATGAAGGAGTTTTATCAAGACACCTGCTTTGAAAAACTCTCGACGGAGCAGCTTGAGAAGATGATCGACTTAGGATTGGAACTGCCCGCCCGCGAGAACAGAAAGGCGCTCCTTCGGATTTTGGAGGTGTTGGAGGCAAGAGAGTGTGATGTAGATGTTAAAAAAGCCTGGGAGGAGTTTCAGATCTACTACAACATTCCAGAAGGCAGCGGGAGTGAATTGTATGAGACTGGAGAGGTCCCAGAGGTAAAGGAGGCTGAGAGTGCAAAGACAACAGAAAAGTCCCGTGTTGTTTCGTTTCCCCGCCTGCGTGCTGTTGGCCGGGTGGCCGTTGTTGCGGCCATTACGTTTACACTGATGATCACAACAGCAGTAGCGGCACAGGCTGCCGGATACGATGTTTTCGGGACGCTGGGCCGCTGGACTGATGAAACGTTCCGTTTTGAAATTACAGGAGCAGTGCCAGAAGAACCGACGCAAGAACAGATTACACACCGAAACGAATTTCAACAAGAAATTGCGTCCATAGGGATCGCGCAGAATTTAGCGCCATCTTGGTATCCAGAGGGATTTGAACCATACGCAGTGAAAAGTGAAGGCATTGAAGGTGAATTTGACACTGCGTGGTGTGAATATCGCAATAAAGAAGAGGGGACTTCTTATTCCGTTTGGGTGGATTTGGCGTATAATCCTATATGGATTGAAGGAGGGTCATTTGAGAAGGATGATTCTCCTGTGGAAAAGTATAAAAGCAAGGGACGCTTATTTTATATCATGTCTAATATTGACACAATCACTGCAACGTGGTCAAATGGGAAGAATGTTGTAACGATTGCAGGTCAGATAACAACGGATGATATAAAACAAATTATAGATTCGATTGGAGGATAGTAGCATGAAAAAATTGATTGCGTGTTTTTTGGCATGTATCATGATGTTTTCCTGTTGCGTAGGAGCTTTAGCAGTGACAGAAGATATGATGAGAGCAAGTATAAGCATATCATCAACGACGGCAACTCTTGGTACCGGAGTGAACTCTGGTGAAGTTAAAATTACATACCAAGTAAGAGCTAGTAAAACAGCTAGCCCGATAGGTGCTTCTTCTATTGCAATTTATAAATCTGACGGTAGCTACGTGACCACGATTAGAGGAACGACCTCTAATGGACTCATGGCAAATAGCACAACAAGCAAATCTGGAACATACACATATAAGGGAACCTCTGGTACATCTTATTATGCTAAGGTTACTTTTTCCGCTACTGCGGGCAGTGAGCATGATAGCAAGACTGTGACAACAAACACAGCCCGCGCAAAGTGATCGTCTCTTTCCTACCTACTTATATGAGAACCCCCAGCGGGACCAGTTTGTGGTCCTGCTGGGGGTTCTCGCTGGTTGTGGGGGCGTCAGTCCTCTTTTTTTAATGTATTCAGATCATAAGGGGTGGTCTGGTAGACGTAGTAGTTGAGCCAATTTGTGTAAATGAGCTGCCCGGCGGAGCGCCAGCGGACGATGGGGGTTTGGGTGGGATCGTCGCCCGGGTAGTAGTGCTGGGGGACATGGATGGCCTTGCCCTTGTCCACGTCCCGCTGGTATTCCAGGGCCAGGGTGTTGCGGTCGTACTCCAGGTGGCCCAGGAAGAAAAATTGCCGGCTGTCCTCGGTTTTCACCGCGAACACCCCCGCCTCTTCCGATACCGCCAGGACCTCCAGGTCGGGGACAGCGCGGATCTCATCTTCCCAGACCTCCGTGTAGCGGGAGTGGGGGGCATAAAAGCGGTCGTCCATCCCACGGAACAGCGGGGAGGAGGGTTTTAACACTTTGTGGTCAAATACCCCGAAGAGTTTTTCCTCCAGGCTGTGCTTGGGCACGCCGTAGTGATAAAACAGCCCTGCCTGGGCGCCCCAGCAGATGTGGAGGGTGGAATGGACGTGGGTTTTGGACCAGTCCATGATTTGGCAGAGTTCGGGCCAGTAGTCCACCTGTTCAAAGTCCAGGTTCTCCACCGGCGCGCCGGTGATGACGAGACCGTCATAGTAGGCATCCTTTACGGCGTCGAAGGAGGTGTAGAAGGTTTCCAGGTGGCTGCGGTCCACGTTTTGGGCGCTGTGGCTCATGGTGCGCAGCAGTTCCACTTGGACTTGCAGGGGGGTGTTGGAAAATTTCCGCAGGAGCTGGGTCTCCGTGACGATCTTCGTGGGCATCAGGTTCAGGATCAGGAGTTTTAAGGGGCGGATATCCTGGTGCATGGCCCGGTATTCGGTCATGACGAAAATGTTCTCGCCCTCTAAGGTCTGCCGGGCGGGGAGGGAATCGGGGATCTTGATAGGCATAGGGGGCCTCCGTTCTGGATGTTTATAGTATGGTATAGGATACCATAGTTTTCCCCGGAACGCAAATACATTATATAATATAAATATTGGGTGGGACACGGGAAACAGGAAAAAAAGAAGAAAAAACGAAAAAAGTGCTTGACTTCTGGGGGAAAAGGTGGTATTCTATCAAAGCTGTCGCGAGAGACAGCCCTGACGGCGGGACGGGCCGAAAAAGAATTTGAAAAAAGTTCTTGACAAGCCCGAA
>JAAWAE010000024.1 GCA_022792035.1 Ruminiclostridium sp.
ACTATTACTCATAACATACCTCTTTTCTTTCCGTTCGCCCGGGACACGGACGAAGATAGTGGAAAACTCTCTACATCCTGTGATGTAAAAAAGACAGCTTCCAGTGCCGGGGAATCTCGCTCCCTCCCTTCTCCCGGTTCGCCTGCTCTTGACGATATGTACGAGACAAGCGGAAATAAAAGCTAGGTTCATTATAAAAAATGCCGATGACATTGTAAAATACCAGTTTTATATAACGTCATATCAAAAGGGAATACTCTGGATTGATTTGGGAAAAATAAGACAGGCAGCAATCCTGAAAAAGATCGCTGCCTACTTATGAGTAATCAGGGGGAGAAAAACCGGAGGGGCGCGCTTCCGCCCGGAAGCTCTGCGCCGTCCTGTCTGGAAGAAGGGGCGGACAGGGAAGTCCGTGGGTCTTCACCGGCAACTCCGAACCTTGCTTTTATTTTACCCCAGGGGTGGGAAAAGGGAAGTTCAAAAACAATATAACAACATTCAATATTCGTATTACAATAAAGCAAAATGAACGAAAAAATACTGTCATGAGGTACATATTTTGACGGAATACGACGAAGTTCTACGAAATCCGCATACCACGCTTCCCCCTTGTGATAACCCACAAAAAGACCTTGCGCGCGAAAAACTTTCATGGTATACTTGATGCAAAGACAATCCCTGTCAAAAGGTGTACTTTTTGGCAGCAGGAAGGAGGAAAACCATGGGGAAGTATCTGCCCATCCTGATCACGGCGGAGTGCGGCAGTCTCTCCCGGGCAGGACAGATCCTCGGCTACGCACAGCCGAACCTTGGACATATTGTCACCCGCTTTGAAAACGAGCTGGGGGTCAAACTCTTCACCCGGGACCAGCGGGGCGTGCGCCTCACGGCGGTGGGGGAGCGGCTGCTGGAGCTGATGGGTCAGGTGGAGGCCCTGGAAACGCAGATGCAGGAGATCGCCCGGAGCAGCAAAGGCGCCCTGCTGCGGGTGGGGGTCTTCGCCGCGGCGGCGGAGCAGTGGATGCCGGAGGTCATTGAACGCTTCCGGCAGGAGTGCCCGGATACACTGCTGGAGCTGGTTTATCTGAAAAACGACCTGGAAGGGGAGCTGGGGCTGAAAAACGGGACCCTGGACTGCTGCTTTTCCACCGGGCTGCCCCCGGTGGGGGTGCGCAGCGTCCCGCTGCTCCAGGTGACCTATTTCCTTGCGGTCAGCGAACACAGTCCCCTGGCCAAACTGACGCAGATCCGCCCGGAAGAGACGGCGGGGCGGCATCCCTTCATCGCCGCCGGAGACGACTGGGGCTGGGACGACGCCTCCCGGGCCCTTTATCAGAAGTTCGCCCGGGGCAGCGTGGTGAAGAACGCGCCCCAGTGTCTGGCCCTGGCCCTGGTGGCCCGGGACGTGGGGGTGAGCATCGTTTCGGATCTGGAGGAGATCCCCCCGGGGGTCAAATGCCTGCCGTTTCAGGAACCTGTAACGCGCACCGTCAGCCTGCTCTGTGCCAAGGAGCCGGAGCAGGGCCCCTTGTTCACGATTTTCCTCCGCCTGCTCCAGAGGAAGGTGGAGACGTGGCAGCGGGGCGAGTGAAGAACAGCCGGCCTGGGAGCACGCCCCAGGACCGGCTGTTTTTTTGGGATTGCATCTCGGCGCATTTCCCTATATAATAAATCATACGACCAAACAGGAAGAAGAGAGGGAGAAAACGGCATGATCGTGTTAGACTTAGAATGGAACACCGGCCCCCGCAGCGACCCACCCCTGGACGAGATCATCCAGATCGGCGCGGTACGCCTGGACCGCCTGGGCGGGAGGGTGCTGGATACCTTCTGCGCCTATATCCGTCCCAGCGTCCACAAAACCTACGCCCCTTCGGTGGAGGTGCTGCCGGAGCTGGCCCTGTGCGAGAGCTCCAGCTTGGATTTCAAAACGGCCCTGGCGGATTTCCTCCAGTGGTGCGGCGGGGACGAGGAATTTGCCACCTGGGGCTGCGGGGACCTGGACGTGCTGCGGCAAAACATATGGTATTGGGATCTGCCCGACACGGTGCCCGAACAGTTCACGGACTTGCAGGAGGCTTTCGCCCGGACCCTGGGCACCCGCTCCTGCATCGCCCTGCACCGGGCGGTGGAATACTGCCGCATCCCGGATGTCTTCGACTTCCACAACGCCTTTTATGACGTACTCTATTCGGCCCTGGTTTCGGAGTACAGCACAGCGGAGAGTTTGCGCCTGTCGGTCCACCGGGACGCCCCCTGCACCGAGGACCACATCCTCCCCTTGGGCCGCTACGGGCCTTTTGCCAACAAGGAGGAGGCCCTCAACGACCGCCGCTGCCGGACCTCCCGCTGCCTGCGCTGCAACCGGCGGCTGTGGGTGATGAAGTGGGTGATGACCGGGGACGTGGCCTATGCCAAGGTGGGCTGTGCCAGCCATGGGACCTTTTTGGCCAAGCTGAGTTTCAGCCATACCCGCCGCCGTCTCTGGGTCCAGGTTCAGGTCCAGGAGCTGACCATGGGCAATCGGATGCGCTGGCGTGCGGCGAAGCGGAAGAAATCCTTCCTGTGCACGCCCCAGCGGCGGCCCCGCCAGTGGAAGCGCCAGCGTTCTGCCGGCACGGTGGCGGCGGAGCAAAAATAAACAATGGAGGGGACAGAAATGGGACTGTTTTCCAAAGAGAAACCCAAAGCGGCCCAGCCGCAATCCCAGGAAGAGCCGGAACTTGACCCCATCGTCCGCCCCGGCGGGGTATTTATGATAAAACTGTTGATGGAGGAGGCCTGTCCGATGCCGGAGGCGGAGGAGATGGAGCGGGTCCTCTCCGCCCATCTGGGGAAGATCGAGCCCTTCGGCGCCCGGGATCACACCGCCAGCTACGCCGCCTGGGACTATCCCGCGCAGTTCAAGGATGCTTCGGTGCCGGTCCAGCTGGCCATCCATGCCTGTGAGCCCTTCCAGGCGGAGGACATCGACGAGATGCAGCGCAGTCAGATGTGGGCCTGTATGGAGCAGCGGGACAGCATCCTCTCCCAGTGCCGCCACGCCGTCCTGGCCCACGATATGCTGGGGGGCGGTCTGCCCATGCAGAGCCGGGCCAATCTGCTCATGGATTTCCTGGAAGCCCTGGTGGAGCTGTATCCCGGCTGTCAGGCGGTGTACTGCATCAACTCCGGGAAACTCATCCTGGCGGAGACGGTGCGGCAGCACAGCGCGGAGGGGTTAGAGCGTTACATACAATACATCGTCAACGCCCGCTTTTTCAACATCAGCGGCACCCAGGACGACCATGTGGTGGACACCCTGGGTCTGAGCCTGCTGTACATTGAGGATCTGCAATACCACTTCCACGGCATGGACCCCAACTGGGTGGTGGGTCATGCCTACAGTTTGGCGTCCTACCTTCTCCACGGAGAGAAGCCCATGGAGGACGGGGACAGCATCGACGGCATCACCCAGGGCCGTCTGGACCCGGAGGTCCGCTGGCCCTGCCGCTATGAGGAGGCCCTGATCCAGCCCAAACGTCCGGTGCTGGACGTGGAGATGGGGGAGTACGCCGCCGGAAGGCGGGGCTGAAGATCCTTTAGAGGGGGGTGGGGCGATAGCCGCACTTTTTGCAATGGATCATGGTGCCGCTGTAGTCGAATTTTTCGTACTGCCCCGCCCACTGGCAGATGCTTTGCAGGATGGGGAGCACCGATTCACCCCGCTCCGTGAGGCGGTATTCCACCCGGGGCGGGATCTCGTCATAAGACTGCCGCAGGACCAGTTGGTCCTCCATCAGCTCTTTCAGGGCGGCGGAGAGGACGGCGTCGGTGATGTTCCCCATTTCCCGGCGCAGGGCGCTGTAGCGCAGGACCCCCATGGCGGAGAGGACGCAGAGGATGCGGGACTTCCACTTCCCGCCGAACACCTCCAGGCCGTGTTCCAGGGGACAGCGGATGTTTTGTTTTGTCTTTGGCATAGAGCTCACCTCTTTTAGGAAAAGTATACGCGCCATCTGCCGCAAAGGCAAGAGGGCTTTGCTTGAGTTGAAAATCGGTACCGATTTTCAACTGTTTTGACTATATCATACTATAGGGGGACGGGTTTGTCCACCGGGGCATGGTTGCACTTTTCCGTCCGAAGTGGTAAGATGAGCCAAAAGGGGAGGGAGAGGACCCTTCAGTTATCAGGGCCTGGTCCGTGACCCTGTCACAGAAGCGTGACGCCGTGCAGGGTATGATAGTCATATCAATCATTAAGGAGGATTTTGGATGAAAGTTTTGATCGTTGGCGGTGTGGCAGGCGGAGCCACGGCCGCTGCCCGTCTCCGCCGCCTGGACGAAGAGGCAGAGATCATCGTCTTTGAGCGTTCGGGCTACGTCTCCTATGCCAACTGCGGCTTGCCCTACTACATCGGCGGGAGCATTCAAGACCCGGATGCCCTGACCCTGCAGACACCGGGGAGCTTCCTCACCCGCTTCCGCATCACCATGAAGGTCCACCACGAGGTCACCGCCATCCACCCGGAGCGGCACACCGTCTCGGTGAAGAACCTGGAGAACGGCGAGACCTTTGAGGAGAGCTATGATAAGCTCCTCCTCTCCCCAGGGGCCCGTCCGACGCAGCCCCGCCTCCCGGGGGTGGGCCTGGAAAAGGTCTTTACCCTGCGCACCGTGGAGGATACCTTCCGCATCAAGTCCTATATCCAGGAGGCCCGGCCCCGGTCGGTGGTCCTGGCGGGGGGCGGCTTCATCAGCCTGGAGCTGGCGGAGAACCTGCGGGCGCTGGGGTTGGAGGTCACCATCGTGCAGCGTCCCCGGCAGCTGATGAATCCCTTCGACCCGGATCTGGCCGCCTTCCTCCACGGGGAAGTGCGCCGCAACGGGGTCCAGCTGGCCCTGGGCCACACCGTGGAAGGCTTTGAGGAGAAGGACGGGGGCGTGGATGTCCTTCTGGCCGGAGAGGCCCCCCTCCACGCAGACATGGTGGTCCTGGCCATCGGCGTCACCCCGGACACCGGGCTGGCCAAGGAGGCCGGCCTGACCTTGGGTCTCAAGGACAGCATCGTGGTCAACGAGCGCATGGAGACCTCCGCCCCGGACATCTACGCCGTAGGGGACGCGGTGCAGGTGAAGCACGCCGTCACCGGGCAGGATGCCCACATCCCCCTGGCGGGTCCCGCCAACAAGCAGGGGCGCGTTGCGGCGGACAACATCTGCGGCGGGGACAGCCGCTATCTGGGGTCCCAGGGCAGTTCGATCCTTAAAATTTTCTCCCTCACCGCCGCTGCCACCGGCATCAACGAGACGGCGGCGAAGAAGGCGGGGCTGGACGTCGATAAGGTTATCCTCTCGCCCATGAGCCACGCGGGCTACTATCCCGGCGGCAAGGTGATGACCATGAAGGTGGTCTTTGAGAAGGGGAGCTATCGCCTCCTGGGGGCCCAGATCGTGGGCTATGACGGGGTGGACAAGCGCATCGACGTGCTGGCCACCGCCATCCACGCGGGTATGAAGGCGACCGAGCTGAAGGATCTGGATCTGGCCTACGCGCCGCCCTTCTCCTCCGCCAAGGACCCGGTGAATATGGCGGGCTTCATGATTGACAACCTGGCCCGTAAGGTGGTGGGGCAATTCGGCATTGACGAGATCGACCGCCTCCCCCGGGACGGCAGCGTCACCCTCCTGGACGCCCGTACCCCCATGGAATACAGCCACGGCCATGTGGAAGGGTTCCGCAACATCCCCGTGGACGTGCTCCGGGAACACTTGGACGAGATCCAGCCGGGAAAGCCGGTGTACGTCATGTGCCAGAGCGGGATACGCAGCTATATCGCGGCCCGTATCCTGGAAGGGCACGGATTCACCTGCTACAATTTCACAGGCGGCTTCCGCTACTACGACGCCGTGACCCACGAGCGGCGTCTCATCGAGTCGGCGTTCGACTGCGGGATGGACCGCTGAAGCATCCCTTCTGCCGGCAGATCTTGGACATCTGCCGGCAGAATACACCAAAGGAAAGGAATCAAAATGCCATGAGAATTGCAGTCACCTACGAAAACGGCCAGATCTTTCCGCACTTCGGCCGCACAGAGCAGTTCAAACTGTACGACGTGGACAATGGGGCCGTCACGGCCTCGCAGGTCATCGGCACCAACGGCAACGGCCACGGCGCCCTAGCGGGCTTCCTCCGGGCGCAGGGGGTGGAGGCCCTGATCTGCGGCGGCATCGGCGGCGGGGCCCAGTCGGCCCTGGCGGCGGCGGGGATCACCCTTTACGGCGGGGCCTCCGGCAGTGCCGACGAGGCGGTGCAGGCCCTCTTGGCAGGAAACTTGAACTATGACCCCAACGTCCACTGTGACCATCATGGGGCCCATCATCATGGGGAACATCGCTGCCATGATTAAAGTTTAGGGCCGCCCTTTTCAAAGGGCGGTGGGTCCAGGGCAAAGCCCTGGCGGGTTTGGGCGGAGCCCAACAAAGATCCCGGGCCATTGAAAATCGGCCCGGGATCTTTCTATGTTAAGATTTTTCCGCCGGGACCTTTCCCCGGGCTCTGATCTTGCATACCCCCTGGGTCATCGTCCCCATGGGACAGAGGACACACCAGCTCCGGGGCTTGAAGAGTACCATGACGATCAAGCCCAGGATCAGGGAGGTGAGCATCAGGCTGTAGAAGCCGAAGCTGAACTGCGCCACCCAGTCGTGGGTCAGACCGGCGCTGTAGGCCCAGTCCCAGGGGACCCGGAAGGTCCAGAAGAACTGCACGGCCTCCCGCAGGGAGGACGCCCCTGCTCCCACCAGATAGGTCTGGAAGACCATGTTCCCGAACATGGTCAGGAAGAAGAGCAGAAAACCATAGCGGAACCAGGTGGAGTACATCCACTTGGGGGTGGGACGGTTGCGGGAACACTTCAGTCCCGCCCCCAGCTTCAAAAAGAGCTGGCCCCGGCCGCAGAGGTGGTTGCAGAAAAACTTATTTCCGCCGAAAATCGCCAGGGCCAGGGGCAGGAAGAAGTCGATCATCCCCAGCCAGGCGAAGAGGATATTGAAAAACCCCATGGCGAAGTAGAAGATGGACCAGATCCATAGATAGTCATACCAATGCTTTTTCAAGGACCTCAGCCTCCCTTCTCACCATCGTGATACATCCTGCGGGACAAGCCTTCCCGCACTTGTTGCAGCCAATGCACCGCTCCGTGTCCACCAGAGCCCAGCAGCCCCGATAGACGCAAATGGCCTCCCGGGGACAGACCAGCACGCAGGTGCCGCAGGACACGCAGGGTTTGGTGTCCACCCGGGCGTATTTGGGGGATCGCTTTCGTTGCAAATGAAACACCGCCTTTCCCGAACTGGCTACATCATAGCAGTTCAGGAGAGGCGGCGTATGTAAGCCGGTTACAAAAGGGCGCGGAGTTTCTCCCGGTCCAAGACCTCTAACCGTCCCCGCTTCAGCTGGACGATGCCCTCCTCGGAGAAGTAGCGCAGGACCTTGGTGACCACCTCCCGGGCGCTGCCGATGTTCCGGGCCAGCTCGTCGTGGGTGATCTTCAGCACCGGGCCCTCCTGCCGGGTCAGCTCGTCCCAGAGGAAGATGGCCACCCGCCGGTCCACCCCCATGAAGAGGATCTGCTGCATGGTCCACATCACGTCAGAGAAGCGTTCCGTGGCCTGCTTGTATAGATACAGCCCCACATAGGGGTTGCGCTCCATGATGGGGTGGAGGACGCTGGTGGGGATCACCAGGGCCCGGGCGTCCGCCGCCGCGTCGATGAAGATATCGAACACGATGGCGTCCAGCAGGCAGGAGGCGGAGAGGACGCAGCTCTCCCCGGCGTGGATGCGAAACAAGGTCACCTCCCGGCCCTCCTCGGAGAGGATGTAGGCCCGCAGGGTCCCGGACAGCAGCAGCAGCGCCCCCCGGCAGGTCATGTCCGAGCGATGGATGCCGCTGCCCTTCTCGTAGGTCATCTCCACGCAGCTGCCCAAAATCGCCTCCCGCTCCTCCGGCGTCAGCCGGGGCCAGAAGGGGTAGGCGGCGGAGAGATGGGCTTCTTTCTCCATAAAAAACCTCCTTTGTGGCTAAGCTTCCTTTGGCAGGGCCTGCAGGCAGGCGGTCATGGCCTGGAAGCTGGGGAAGCGCAGCAGCTCACTTTGGGCGAAAAAATCTTCCAGTGCCGGCGCGCTTCCCTGATAACGGACCTTGGGCCGCAGATAGAGCAGATACTCCCCCCGGTCCCGCCAAAACCCCACCTGCACCTGTCCGGGCCAGCAGCCGGCGGGCAGACGGCAGGCGGAGAATTCATAACTATGTCCCCGGTCGGCGCAATAGTCCACGCACCGCTTCAGCTGGGCGTAGCCCGACGGGGTGCAGGTACAAAACTGTGAAAATTCCATGGCACGATCCCCCTTTTTAGGGAAAGTATACCCACTGGAACGCCCCGTCAACCCGGGAGAGAAAAAACGCAGGACCGCAAACGAACGGCCCTGCGCTTTGGTGCATGGTCAGGCGTACACGTCGATGAAATCCCCCTTGGGGACCATCGCAGCCTGGTCGGGGAGCATGTTCAGCAGCTCCTGAGCGGCCAGTTCCTGGGTATCCATCATCTTCTTGGTGACGGATATGGAATAGTTGGTGGCAAAGTTTGCCGCGCTCATATCCATAGCCATGCTGGCGATTGACTCCATCATAAGTCAGTCCTCCTTCTTTGTCTCCGGCTGTGCCGGAGCTTCCTCATTTTCCGCGGAAGGGACCTCCCGCTTTTCCAGAACGCCGCCCAGCAGGTCCAGCAATTCGGCGGGGGCAGTCTCTTCCATGGCGGCGTCGCGGTTGGTGGTGGCGGCAGTGACCAGCTCGCTGCGCAGGATGGGCACATCCTGGGGAGCAGTGATGGCCAGACGCACGCGCACGCCATCCACCGAGACCACACGCACGGTGATGTTCTCGCCGATCACCAGGGACTCACCGGCTTTGCGCTGCAGGATCAACATGGCGCGCCCTCCTGTGCGGCAAAGCCGGCCAGGGGATGACGCATCTCATAGGCTTCCTCCTCCAAAATGACCTGCCGGGCCACCCGGGTCTCCGGGTTGATGGCGATGGGACATTTCAGGTTCACGGTGCTCTCAGACACGGGGTTTTTCACCACGCACAGCACATAGAAGCCCAGGGCCTGACTCTCCGCCACCCCCAGCGATTTCAGCTCCTGGGGCTGGAGCTGGGGGGCATAGTCAGGCTTGAGGGAAAAGGGGTCCATGGCCACGAAGGCCAGGGCCGGGGTCTGGATGCTCTGGAAGCAGAGCAGGGAACCGGCGCTGCCCTCAAAGGGCAGGAGCAGGAAATCGTGCTCCTCGTCAAAGCCGAACAGGCCGGCAGGGAAGGTGAGCAGGTCGTCGGACTCGTACTCCACCTCACCGAAATATTTGCTTTGTACCTTCAAAATGGCTCCTCTCAGGCTTCCACGTCCACAGGCTGGTGGCTGGGGTCAGCAGAGGGCGGAACGTAGAGGGGACCGCCCACATATTTGATGATCACGTCCGGCTGCTGGGTCACCGAGAGCTCGATGTCACCGGGGGTGAACTTGAACTCAGGCTGGTTGACCTTCCAGTCGAAGTTGAGCTTATCCATTTCATAACGGATCTGCATATCACCGGGGTCCCAGCTGATCTCGGGGCCGGTGGTGGGCAAGAACTTGATGCCTACGTTTTCCTTATAGTTTTTCATGCTGGCGTCGGCGGCGAACTTGGTGATCATGTCCTGGCCGATCTTGGCGTCCAGCAGCATCTGGCCCTGCTGGGCGTAGGTTGCGGTGGCGGTATAGGAAGCCTGCTGTCCCTTTTGGGAATACTGCTCCACGGAGCGCATGGCCGTGGGGACCACAGAATTGCGGGCTTCAAATGTATCAATGTTCAGCTTGATAGGACGGCTCTTAATATTCAGGCCACCATCCCCCCTAGAAATTTCTAAGTCAGCCGTCCCCCGTGTATATTCCATTTTGGCTGGAGTCACCTTCATTTCGATTTCAATGGGGACCGTCTTGATTTCGATTAAGGGATACATACTCTCGCTCTCCAGTTTTCATAAGAAGTAGTAGTTTTTCCCGCCCCTCTCCAAGGGCTCCGGCCTGCCGTCCGTCTCTCTTTTCAAACGGCAGGGATCAGTTCAGATAGTCCATCAAACTTTCCGACAACACGTTGTTGCCCACTTTCAGGGCGGCGTTGTAGCAGTACTGCGCCCAGACGAAGGATGTGAGGGCATCCGCCATATCCACGTCTTCCAGGGCGGCATACTGCTCCTGGAGGTTGTAGAAATTCTCTTCCAGCAGGGCCAGATTGTTTTTCAGCTTCGTGGTCCCGGCGTCCAGATCGGTGTACTCTACCTTGAACTCGGAGGAGGCGTCCTCCAGCTTGCCCACCAAGCGGTCAAACTCGTCATACTGGGCGTCCGTCCAGTTTTGCCCGTCCTGGACGCTGGAGGCCAAGTCCTTCATCCGCTGGACCAGGGAGTAGATGTTCTTGGGGTCGCCGTCCTTGTCGATGCCGTAACCCAGGAAGGTCAGGCCGTTGATGGCGTCGTTGAAGCCGCTGGACTCGATGAGCTGATTGTTTTCGTTCTCCTGGAAGCCCAGGCCGATGTCCACGAAGTGCTTTTCGTTGACCAGATAGTTGAGCTTCTCCACATCAGTCTGCGCCTTTTTGTAGTCAGCGTCGCTGATGGTGGAGGGGTTCTCATCGGTGCCCTTCATGACGTAATAACCCTTGCCGCCAATCTGGACTGTGATGGGAGCGTTAGTATCATCTTTCAAAATATTATTCTGTAGGTCATCGTACGCATCTTTGGTCATAGTATCTGACTTCAGATAATACTCTGGAGGATTCTTGCTGGAATCCTCATAATACAAAGCAGCTGCAGCAGGATCATTAGCAACTGCGGTGTCATAATCTGCTTTGCTTGTGGCTGTTACACCTTTGTTAACATAGAATGCTGTTCCATCAGTTGCGGTAAAGGTAGTTGGTGTAGTACCAGTCATCTGCAAATCCGGCACCTTCGCCTTCTCAGCACTGGCCAAGACATAGTCCCCGTTCTGATCGGTAATGGGTGCGGGAGGCGTGGCACCATCCATCTGCAGCTCCGGCACCGCCGCATCCACGGGCACGCCGCGGTAATAGAGCTTGTTGTCCACGACCTCAAAGGGGACATTGTGCCCATCAGCCCCGGCGAAGATGAAGTTGTCGCCGTACTTCTGGTTCATGGTCTGGACGATGGTTTCAGAGAGCTCATCCAAAGCCTTGCTTAAAGTCTTTCGGGCATCGCCGGTAGGATCATTGAGCATTTTCAGGGTCATGCCCTTCAAGGTGGTGATGGACTTGCCGTTGTCAGTGTCGATGAGTTTATCCACGGTATCCAGGCAGCTCCAAGCTGTCTGGAATTTGCGGTAGCTGTCGTCATTGATTTTATACTGACTCTGCACAGCCATGCGGGATTTGCGCAGCTTGAAGGCTTTGGAGGCAGAGGCGGGGTCCTCGGCGTAAGAATTGAAGTTACGCTGGGTGAGGACAGTGTCCTGGGACTTGTTCATGCTGATGAAGGAGTTCATCAAATCGGCGCGATAGCTTCTCAGCACACCGCCTGTGGTTGCACGTACCATACTATGAAAACCTCCTTATACGTTATCTTCCGGCAATACCGGTGTTATTGATGAGCCGGTCCAGAGCCTCGTCCATGGCGGTCATGAGACGGCAGGCGGCGGTGTATGCTTTCTGGTAGGTCATCATGTTCATGGCTTCATCGTTGAGGTCAACACCGGAGACACCGTCACGGTTAGTGTCGATGGTTATCTGGGTAGTATAGCTGTTGTTGAGTTTTACGGTAGTGACCCGCTGGTCGTTGCCCAAGATGGAGCAAGTGTTGTTCATCATGCCGTTGAAGGAGCCCTCGAAGAGGTTTTTGCCCAGAGCATCGGGGTCCAAGGTTTTGGGATCATAAACCAGCTTGGTGTCCATCATGGAAATCATGTGGTTGATGTTATCGGACTGTGTAGAGTTTTTCAGGGCTTCATCCGCATCCTTGTCACCAGTGGGGAAGAGCTTGATGTGAGTGGGGACGATCTTTACTGCGCGGCTGCTCCAGCTGTGGGAAACATTGATGTTGGCGGCGGTGATGTTATCGGTGTCGTCGCCGTCACCTCGGTTGCTGAACAGGACGCCGGAACCCTCAGGACGCTGAGCCCCATTAGCACCCAACCACCGATTGATATCAGGGACTTGATTCCCTTTTTCATCCGTGATAGGTTTACCATCACTGCCCATAACAACGCAGCCATCGGCAATCAGAGCGTCTTTCTGTGCTTGGGTCAGGCCGTTGGTCTTGCTGATCGGACTTCCCGCCAATTGAATCACTTGGTCCTTATCGTCGAGATAATTCCCCTCATGGTTGACCATGAAGCCCTGATTCAAGGAGTTATATTGCGTCGCCACCTGACGGGCCAGCAAATCTAAGGACATCTGATAGTAGGGGATGCCGCGTTTGATAAGTGCGTCAGGGTCAAGGTCGATGTCTTCCTGGGTAGCGAACTCGCCCTTTTCAGTGAGCTGCTCCCGGGTGGCCTGGAGCTTACCGTAGAGATCGTTGTCCTTGAGTTCGACGGGATTGGTGTGTTGAGTAACGGTGGTGACTTGATACCACTTGCCGTCCATTTCCGTGAAACTTGTGGTAGTTGTGTAATTTCCCACAGTTACAGGGGGGATTGGGGTGGGGGGATCGCTGTCTACACCAGCAGTTGTTTCCGTTGCCTTACCAGGGGTGATCGTGCCTGTTGTAGCGCCAGAACCTGCGCCAGGCTTAAAAGTTACTGAGGGCTTATCAGCTGGCCCTTTACTGCCAATTGCTCCGGCATTCTTTGCAGTAAAAACAAGATTCGCCCCATTCGCACGAATGATGTAATCATCACTTGTTAGATTTTTGGCAAGAAATGCAGCCATCTTGGCAGGATCATTAGCATCATTGACAGAAATGGCCCCGCCAGTTCCGATTTTGAAAACCTTACCACCGACTTCGATTTCGTTGCCATCTACCCAACCAGTACTTCCAATTGGGATTTCATAAACAGCCTTTTGGCCTGGAGTTCCGCCATTAGCTTCCGTCCAAGTGGTCTTGGAATCCTCCCACTCGCGACCTTTGGAATCTACCAATTTGGTGACATTTACAAGGTAGTTGGGATTGTCTTTTTTGGCGGCTTGCGCAATGTCGTTCGTGGGATTACCGTTCGCGTCCAAATACAGGCAGTCGTTACCAGGTTCGCCGTCCACTCCGAAATTAGGATTCAATGTGGGGAGCTGAGCCGGTGACTCGATCTGCGCACCAAAAATACCGTCAATCAGGACAGTAGTGTCGGTATCAACAGAAACATCGGGGTTAGCATCCCCCAAGGTGATGGTCAGTTTTTCCACCTGTTTTCCAGCACCGACATCCTCCATACTGTAGGTGACGTTGATTTTCATGTACTGGGACAGTGCATCGATTTGCCGGTTCCGTTCGTCCCGCAGCTCCAAGGCATTGTCACCGAAAATTTCGTTTTGCCGGATGTCATTGTTCAGGTTGCGGATGTTGGTCAAAATCTCATTGACAGAACTCAGCTGCTGCTGAAAATCTTCTTCGGTTTCCGCCTTCAAATTTTGCAGCCTGCTAGCGTACTCGCGGAACAGGGACGTCAAGGATTCGGCTTCACCTCGAACCAAGGTATCATTGCCGCTTTCGGGATCGTTACCCAAGTTGCGCAGGGCTTCGGTCAATTTTTCCAGATGTGCATAGAGCAGACCGTCACCCTTGTTCTCGCCCTTACCAACCTCATCCAGGATAGCAGCAATCTGCTGCATACCGGAGAGCTGCGTGTCATAAAAACCTACGTCAGAAGAAGTGTTCCGGAAGCGGATATCCAAATAGGGGTCCCGGATCTGGTTGATGCTGTTGACTAAGACACCGGTACCAACGTGATTATCCAGCTGAGAACGATACATATCGTTGGCTCCGACTTTCAAGCTCGATTGGTCGATCACCTGCCGGGTATACCCGGAGGTGTTCAGGTTTGCAATGTTGTGCCCCGTCACGCTCAGGCCCTTATGGGCGGCGTAGATCGCAAGACGGGCGGTCGTAAAACCATCAAAGGTTCCAATAGTACCCATAGTTAAAGACTCCTTATGCTGCCCGCGGTCATGCGCGGAAGTCTGATTTCATATTTTTCGGCGGTTCCATGCCGCTGGGCATCCCGGATCCTTCCGGAGCGCCGCCTGAGGCGGCGATGGCTTTGTCCAGCTCGTGGAGGTTCAGCTCCAAGGTGCTGCGGGCCGCGTCGGCGTAGCTGCGGTAGAGCTCGTAACTGCGGCGCAGGGCCTGCGTGGTGTGTTTGGCCTGGAGCTGGAGGTCTTTGGGGTAGTGCCCGGACAAGTTGTCCAGAGGCACGCCGCGCAGCTCCATCTGGTCCATCAGCTTCAAGCGCCGCTGTTCCAGGCCCCGGAGGTTCAGGGACATAGCCTGTTCCTGTTTGATCACTTCGTCCAGGGCGATGAGGTCATCCTGGCGCACGGAGGCCATTTTTTCCTGGGCCAGCTGGCTCAGCTGGTCCAGGCTGGCCCCCAGGTCCCGGAGCAGGTCCAGGTAGGAGAGGAAGGGTGCATCCATGTCACGAGCCCTCCCCAAGGTAGAGAATTCGTGCCGCAATGGCGGCGGGATCGGGGGTATATTCTCCAGCGGCAACCTCCTGACGGAGCTTTGCGATATCGCCGGTGGTGTTGGCGGTACGCACCTCCTGAGAGAGCCGGCTGACCATGCTCAGGAAACGGTTGCCCTGGCTGGGTGCGGAGAGGGTGACGCTGTCATAGCTTTCGTGGGCCTGGCTGCCAGCGGCAGTGTGAATACGGCTGTCGCGTTCGGCGCCGGTCCGATAGACCTTGGCGGGAGTAAAAGAAGAGATCGCGCCATAGCCGGATGGGGTCAGCACAGCAACTCACATCCTTTCTGTGAAATAGAGGGGGAAAAAGGGACGAAAGAGTATGTCGGCGCTGTGACCTAAAAAGGCACAGCGCAAAGAGCACGGTCCACATATTTCCGCAATCTGTATAACTTAACTACTTCTTATATCGGCAAATTTACCGTGGAAATAAGGCCCTGGTTGGAAAATAAGCGGGGAAAGGGGACCTTCCTTTCTGCTCGGGGGCGGGGAGAAAAGCAGACCGCCTGCCGGGAAGGGCAGACGGTCCGAGAGGATGGTATCTTATGTTTAATAGGTAACCTGCGGTTCAGCTCAGGGTTTTGAGATGACGCAGGAGCACGTTGGCCACGTTGTCGCAGGAAGCCTGGATGGTGACGGCCCCGATGTTTTGGGCCACGCCGGGCATCCCGTAGACCACGCTGGACTCCTTGTCCTGACCGATGGTGTACGCGCCTTTTTGCCGCATGGCCAGCAGTCCGGCGGCGCCGTCCTGGCCCATGCCGGTCATGATGATGCCCACCATCTTACAGCTGACGGTCTCAGCCATGGATTGGAAGAGGGCGTCCACCGAGGGACGGTGTCCGCTGACCTTGGGCCCCGAGGTGCAGGACACGGTGTACTTCGCCCCGATGCGCACGATGCGGCATTGCAGGTCCGCGGGGGCCACCAGGGCCAGCCCCCGGCGCAGTTCGTCGCCGCTCTGGGCCTCCCGGACCTCCATGGCGCACAGGCGGTCCAGACGGTCCGCGTACATCTTGGTAAAGCCCGGGGGCATATGCTGCACGATGACCATGGGGGGGATATCCTTGGGCAGACGGCGCATCACGGCCAAGGTGGCTTCGGTGCCGCCGGTGGAGGCCCCCAAGCCGATGATGACCCGGTCCATAGCCGACCCGCCCAAAGCGGCAGGCGCGGCAGGCGCGGAGGTTTTGAGGGAGGCCGCCGGGGAGGCCGGGCGGACGTGGGCCATGGAAGCGATGATGACCTTCTGTGACAGGGCTTGGATAAAGGCGTCAACGTTGTGCTGCTGCTGGTCTGGCTTGCGGACAAAGTCCACCGCCCCGGCAGCCAGGGCGTCAAAGACCTTCAGGTTCAGGGATGACACCAGGATCACAGGCATGGGACGGGTGGGCAGATATTGTTTCAGGAAGTCGATCCCGTTGATGCCGGGCATTTCCACGTCCATCGTCATCACGTCTGGGTTGACTGCGGGGATCTTATTTTTTGCATCCAGGGCATTGATGGCAAAACCCACCACCTCAATACGGGGGTGGGCAGCCAAACCCTTCATGATCATGCTTCGGGCCATCATGGAGTCGTCGACCACTAGGACGCGGATCTTTTTCTTGGCAGGCGTAGAAATTGCCATACAGGCAGTCCTCCCTTATTTTTTCTGGAATGTCGACGGCGCCAGACGATGGTAGGGGGTGTTGGCGCTGAGGTTCTCCGATTTGCTGATGAGCAGATAGCCCCCCGGAACGGTGGCGTCGTAAAAACGCTGGACCAGAGCGTCCTTGGTGGGCTGGTCAAAATAAATCATTACGTTCCGGCAGAAGATCACGTCAAATTTTCGCCGGAAACGGATGGGGTCCATCAGGTTGAAGGGTTGAAAAATCACGTTGTTGCGCACCTTGGGGGCCACCTGGAACTGCCCGCCGGGCAGGGGCGTGAAATATTTTTTCCGCCACTCGGCAGGGATGGTGTCCGGCAGCTCATACACGCCCTTCTTGGCGGCGGTCATGGCCCGGTTGGAGATGTCGGTGGCCAGCAGCCGAGTGTCCCACTGGCTGGCCTGGGCCCCCAGGTAGTCCAGGAGGAACATGGTGATGTTGTAAGGCTCCTCCCCGGTGGAGCATCCGGCGCTCCAAATGGCCAAGGTCTTGTCCTTCTGGTGGCGGCGGACGATCTCGGGGATGATGTTGCGGCAGAAATAATCCAAATGCTCCTTTTCCCGCATGAAAAAGGTGTAGTTGGTGGTGAGCTTATCCAGCAGGAGGGTAATCTCCTCGTTGTCCTTGGTCTGAAGCAGGTGGTTGACGAAGTCGCCGAAGCTTTTATAGCCCCGCTGCTTGATGGAGGTGGACAGACGGCCCGTGATGAGCTGCCGTTTTTGGCTCAGGTCAATGCCGTAGTTGTTCTGGATGAACTGAACCAGACGGGTGAAATCGGCATCGGAGATGGTCATCGGGGAGAAGGCGGTCCCCCCTCCGCTCCCCTTGTTAAGCATTGGTCAGCAGCTGCTCGCAGTCCAGCACCATCATGGTGCCGGAGCCGTCGGGCAGAGAGCACATCCCGGAAACCAGCGGCTGGGTGCTGTTGGCCGGGAGGGGATGGATGTTGTCTCTGGGGATGTCCAGCATCTGGTCCACGGCGTCCACCAGGATGCCCAGCTGAACTTCACCCAGGTTCAGCACCACCACCAGACTGTCCTTCTCCGGCTGGGGCAGGCCCATCCGGGAGCGGATATCCAGGATGGGGATCATCTGGCCGCGCATATTGATGATGCCCCGGATGAAGTCGGGCACCATGGGCAGATAGGTGATGACCTGGTTGTGGAGGATCTCCACCACCTCTTCCGCTACCACACCCAGCTTGAGGTGCCCGGCCATGAAGATGAGGTATTTTTGGGAATCCACCGTATCGTCCGGCGGGGTGTTCAGGGCTTCTCTGTCGTCCTCGCGTGCGAACAAGATTTCTTCGTTCATAGATCTCTCTCCTTATATCCGATAACTTGGCATGACGGCTCAGATCCCCCGGGCGGAGGCGTAGAGGTTGACCACGTCCAGGATGATGCTGATGCTGCCGTCACTGCGCAGGGTACAGCCATTGATGCCGTAAGTCTTTACATTAAAACTGTTCACATAGGCGGGGAGCTGCTTCACCACCACCTGCTGCTGGCCCAGCAGCTCATCCACGAAGAGGCAGTAGGCGTTCTCGCCGGCTTCCAGCCAGAGCAGCACGCCGTCCTCAATTTCGGTGCGGCCTCCCTGGAGCTGATAGAGCTCCCTGGCCCGAACGATGGGGTAGAAGTTGCCCTGGACCTTGATGATCTCCCCCTGGCTGGAGTCGTGGATGACCGCTTCGGGGCTGATCTTCATGGTGGAGAGGATGTTGTTGATGGGGATGGTGAAGATGGAGTCGCCCACGGAGACCTCCATCCCGTCCATGATGGCCATGGTCAGGGGGATGCGGATGGTGGTGGTCATGCCCTTGCCCAGCTCGCTGGAGATGGACACGTTGCCGCCCAGCTCCTCCACGTTGCGGCGCACCACGTCCATCCCCACGCCCCGGCCGGAGAACTCGGTGACCTGGGCGTTGGTGGAAAAGCCGGGGGCCAGGAGGAAGTTGAGGATATCCCGGTGGCTGTACTCCACGTCGGGGGAGGCGATGCCC
>JAAWAE010000025.1 GCA_022792035.1 Ruminiclostridium sp.
GACCTCCCGTGACATCATCAACGCCCGGATGCGCAGCATCCTGGACGAGGCCACGGACCCCTGGGGCATCAAGGTCAACCGCGTGGAATTGAAGAACATCCTGCCGCCCCGTGACATCCAGAACGCCATGGAGAAGCAGATGCGTGCCGAGCGGGAACGCCGGGAATCCATCCTCCAGGCCGAGGGCCAGAAGCAGAGCCAGATCCTGGTGGCGGAAGGCGAGAAGGAGTCCCGCATCCTCCGAGCGGACGCGGAAAAGACCGCCCGAATCCTGGCCGCCGAGGGCGAGGCCGCTGCCATCCTCCGGGTGAACGAGGCCACAGCCCAGGCTCTGAAGCTGCTCAACGAGGCCGGTCCCACGGACCCGGTCATCAAGCTCAAGGCCCTGGAGGCGTTCCAGGCCGCGGCGGACGGGCAGGCCACCAAGATCATCATCCCTTCGGAGATCCAAGGCTTGGCGGGCCTTGCTGAGGGCATCTTGGAGACGGTCAAGACCCCGGAGCAGGAGAAGAAGTGATCGACTAGGAGAAGGCCCCGCCTCTGCTCAGCTGGCAGGGGCGGGGCTTTCATCTTTCTATGTGAAGAAAGGAAATGGCTTTATGCAGGAAATGATGGATCAAGAAGAGGCATGGGAAGAACTGCTGGACGGAATCGTTGTAGCCATGTCGCCTCGGCCCGCTGTGAACCATAACCGAGTGGCAGGAAGAATCTATACTGTCTTTGAAAACTATTTGTGGGGGAAGAAGTGTGTTCCTTTTGGAGACGGAACAGACCTCTACCTCTCGGAAAAGGATCGCTTCGTCCCTGACGGCATGATCGTCTGCGACGAGGACAAGGTCAAAACGGATGGGGTCTACGGCGCGCCGGACTTGGTGGTGGAAATTCTTTCGCCCAGCACTGCCCGGAATGACAGGGGCTACAAAAAGGACAAGTATGAGGAATACGGCGTACCGGAGTATTGGATTGTCAGCCCCAATGACCGCTCCATAGAGGTCTATCTGCTTCGAGAGGGGCGCTATAAGCTGAACAACACTTACCAGCTCTACCCGGACTTTATGTTGGAAAAGATGGAGCAGGCCCAGCGGGAAGCCCTGGTCACAGAATTCAAGTGCCACCTGTATGATGATTTAACCATATCCCTGGACTATATTTTCAAAGGAATCGGGATCGTGAGATAGGATGATAGAAATGAAAACCATCACTCTGAAAAGCAAGCACGGCTATGACATCCCCTGCCGCAGCGCATGGGACGGCCAGGAGCGGGTGGTCATCGCCTGCCACGGCTTCGGCAGCAGCAAGGACAGCCCCATGATTCAAGCCCTCATGGAGACTTTCCCTCCCGCCGGTCTCGGCGTGGTCAGTTTCGACTTCCCCGCCCACGGGGACAGCCCCATCGGCCAGGAGGGTCTGCGGGTGCCGTACTGCATCGGCGACCTGGCGGCGGTGGAAGCCCAGATCCGCGCCCAGGCCCCCGGCGTATCCCTGGGCTATTTCGGCTCCAGCTTTGGGGCCTACATCACCCTGCTCTACCTCGCCCAGGCTGAGGAACACGGCCCCCGCGCCTTCCTGCGCTCTGCGGCGGTGGCCATGCCGGAACTGGTGGAGAGCTGGGTAGACCAGCGGGCCCGGGAGGATCTGGCCCGGCAGGGCTACTTTGTGCCGGACTATGACTATGTCCGGGAGATCCGGGTGACCCCGGCTTTCCTGCAGGACCTGGAGGCGCACGATGTCTTCCGCCGCTGCCAGCCCGGGACGGTGCGGCTGTGTATGGTCCACGGCGGTCGGGATGCCGCGGCGCCCCTGGCCCATGCCCAGGCTTTCGCGCGGGAGAAGCAGGCGGAGCTGACCGTCCTGCCGGAAGGAGAACACAACCTCATGGGACCGGGAGAGCTGGAAAAGGTCTTGCGCCTGTCCCAGGCATTTTTCCTGGCGCCGTGAGGATTTGTCTTGAAATGGACCGAAAACGAAGGTATAATAAGCAAAACAGCCGTTAAAAAGCCAAGAAAGGCAATCCATACTTGACAAATGTGAGGAGTTATATTTATGAGCAAGCCGGTATGTATCACGTCGGACAGCACCTGTGACCTCCCCCAGGAGGTGCTGGACCGCTTTGGGATCAAAGTCGTTCCCCTTCATGTGCTCCTGGGGGAAGACAACTACCTGGACGGAGTGGACTTCGTCCCCGATATGATTTACGAGCGTTACGCCAAGGACAAGACCCTGCCCCGTACCGCCGCCGTCAGCCCCCAGGAGTTTCTCAACTTCTTCACCCCCATGGTGGAGGCGGGTTATGAGGTGGTCCATCTGGACATCAGCGCGGAGCTCTCTGGGACCTATCAAAATGCCGTCATCGCCGCAGAGGAGCTGTCCGGGGTCTATCCCATCGACACCCGCCAGCTCACCACCGGCATGGGGCAGATGCTCCTGGAAGCCTGCCGCCTCCGGGACGAGGGGAAGGATGCCCAGACCATCGTCCAGGCCATGGTGGACCTGATCCCCAAGGTAAACACCAGCTTCGTCATCGACACCTTGGAGTATATGTGGAAGGGCGGACGCTGCACCGGCGTCACCGCCTTCGGCGCCAACCTGCTGAACCTGAAGCCCTGCATCGAAATGCGGGAGGGGAAGCTGGAGGTGTGCAAGAAGTATCGCGGGAACATTTTCAAGGTTTATGAGAAGTACATCGCCGAGCGCATGAGCGGCAAGAAGATCCGCCCCGACTATTTCTTCATTACGACATCCAACGACCTCACGCCGGAGCAGCAGGCTATGCTCTCCGCCCTGATCCGCAGCATTACGCCCATCAAAGAAATTTTTTATACCCGCACTGGCTGTACTGTGACCTCTCACTGCGGCCCGGGGACCCTGGGGGCGCTGTTCTTGGAGGAGTGAGGGGTAAATGTTACGTTTTTGTTACTTTTTTCGTTTTCGCGTGCAAAATGGGAAAAAGTGTGCTATAGTATGAGTGAAAGCTTATGTGCCCCTTCCGGGGCTCTGACAACGAATCATGTGAGGTGAATGAGCTATGCACTTAGACTGGAAAGACATGAAGGAACGGGTCCAGCGTACCCTGGCTCTGGTGCTGACGCTGCTGTTGGTATTTTCCACTGTACTCCTGCCTGGGGCTGGTGCGGCAGTGACCAAGAGTCAGATCAATGACCTGAAATCCAAGGCCACCAGCTTAGCCTCAGAAAAGGCCAAGCTCCAGACCCAGCTGGACAAGCTGTCCAACTCCAAGAACGCTGCGGTGGATCAAAAGCGCGTCCTGGAGCAGAAGATCAACGTCCTTCAGGAGGAGATCGCCGTCAGTGAGCAGTCCATTGCAAAGCTGGCCGAGATGATCAGCCAAAAGGAGCAGGAGCTGGCCGACGCCCAGGCAGAGGAGGCCCGCTACTATGATCTGTTCATCGACCGGGTGCGCAATATGGAGGAGAATGGTGAGGTATCCTATTGGGCCGTCATCTTTGACGCCCGGAATTTCTCCGACCTGTTGGACCGGGTCTCCATGATCCAGGAGATCATGGACTA
>JAAWAE010000026.1 GCA_022792035.1 Ruminiclostridium sp.
ATGAACGCCCGGGACATGTGCATGATCGACCACATTCCCGCGCTGCTGTCCGCCGGGGTGGACTCCCTGAAAATCGAGGGGCGGGCCAAGAGCGCCTATTACGCCGCCGTCGTCACCGGGGCTTACCGCCACGCGGTGGACGCCGCCCTGGCTGGGGAGCCGCTGGACCCGGTCTGGCGGGACGAGGTGGAGAAGGTCAGCCACCGGCACTATTCCACCGGCTTCTTCTACGGCCAGCCGGGCCAGTTCACCGACGACGCCCGGTACATCCGGGACTGGCAGGTAGTGGCCGTGGTGGAGCGGTGCGGGGAGGACGGGCTTGCCCTGTGCTCCCTGCGCAACAAGGTTTCCGTGGGGGAGGCCATTGAGGCGGTGGGGCCGGGGCTGCGGCCCATGGCCTTCCGGACGCCGCTGCTGCGGGACATCCAGGGCTTCCCCCTGCGGCAGGCCCGGCATCCGGAAATGAAGTTCTATATGCAGCTGCCGGGATACGCGCCGCCCCTTTCCTTCTTGCGGGTGTGCCGGGAGCATTCGTAACAGATTGCCTGCTGCTTCCCGCAGCAGGCATTTGTGATATTTGAGAAGGAGGGAACGACATGAAACGATTTTTAAGCACCATACTCACCGTTGCCTTGGCGATGAGCCTAGGCACCACAGCCTTCGCCGCCGCCCCGGACCGCTTCGACGGCAGCTGGCGCGCCCAGCTCTCGGAGGAGTCCTGGGAGGCCATCCGCTGCACCAACGCGGAGCGGGCCAAGGAGGGCCTGTGTCCCATGAGCACCTTTGACCAGCTCCACGCCGCCGCCCAGCTGCGGGCAGTGGAGCTGAAGACCGCCTTTGACCACACCCGCCCCAACGGCCAGTCCTGCATGACGGCTCTGAACGACGTAGGGCTGGACCCCTACGACTTCGACCGCGCCGGGGAAAACATTGCCATCGGCTACAGTTCCGCCGCTTCGGTGGTAGAGGGTTGGATGAACAGCCCCGGCCACCGGATGAACATCCTCACCGCTCCCTTCACCCATATCGGCCTGGGCTGTGAGGGCAGAGGATGGACCCAAATGTTCCTGGGCATCTGTGCCCCCCAGCTCACCGGCGTGACAGTGGGGAAGAGCGTCTATCCTATGGGAACCGCCCTGGAGGAGATGGAGGGGGTGGTGGCCCTGCGCTGTGAGCACGGCGATTCCTATCTGCCCCTGTCCCCGGAGATGTGCAGCGGCTATGACGCCGCCCAGGCGGGGAGCCAGACCGTGACGGTGGATTATATGGGGCAGAGCACATCCTTTCCCGTGACCCTTCAGGGCACCCCCCAGGAGGCGGCTGCTTGGGAGCTGTACCGCCTGGGCCTCTTCCAGGGGCGGGGCACCTTGGAGAACGGACAGCCGGACTTCGCTCTGGACAAGACCTGCACCCGACAGGAATCCCTGGTGATGCTCCTGCGCCTGCTGGGCCGAGAGGGGGAGATCACCGCCGCAGACGCCTCCGCCCACCCCTTCCGGGACGTGGCGGACTGGGCCTCCCGCTATGTGGGCTTCGCCTACCGCAGCGGCATCGCCCAGGGGACCAGCGGCACCACCTTCTCCGGCGGCAGCGCCGCCACGGTGCCCCAGGAACTGACCTTCGTGCTCCGGGCCTTGGGCTATGAGAGCGGGAAGGAGTTTGCTTGGGACAGCCCCTGGACCCTCTCGGACCGGATCGGGCTGACCAGCGGAGAGTACGGTCCCAGCCAGCAAAAGCAGGCGGTGACCCGGGGCGAGGTGGCCCTTTTGTGCCAGAGCGCCCTGGACTGTCAAATCAACGGAGGTTCCGGGACTCTGCGGGAGGATCTGAGCCAGAAAGGGATACTTGGAAATTTGAAGTGACTGGGCAGTAACAGAAAGCAAGGGAAAACACCTTACAGAGAAAACGACGGAAAAACCGGGCGAGAGGGGTCCCTTTCCCTCGGTTTTTCCGTTTCCTGGGAGAGGAGAGACACAATGCAGTATGTATCGGAGTTGGTCCTGCCGCCGCAGGGTGCGGCCGAGGGGGCATTGGAAGAGGCCAAGAACAATCGGACCTGTTACCAGAATGTGTATCCGTTTGGGGTCTTTGACGGCTGGGAGGAGGAACGCCTGCCCCTGGCCCCCCTGACGGTGTTTTACGGCGGCAACGGCTCCGGCAAGACCACCCTGCTGAACCTGCTGGGGGAGAAGCTGGAACTGGAGCGCCGAAGTCTGTACAACCACAGTCACTTTTTCGCCTGCTATGCGGAACTGTGCCAATGCCGCCTGACCGGGAAGCGGTGGCACGAAGGACGGGTGCTTACCAGCGACGATGTCTTTGACGACCTGCTGGACCAGCGCAGTCTGAACCAGGGCATCGACCTGGAGCGGGACCACCTGCTGGCGGAGTATAAGCAGCTGCGAGAGGAGCAGGGCTTCCAGCTCCGGTCCCTGGAGGATTACGAGACCCTGAAGAAGGTCATCCTGGCCAAGCGGCGCAGGGGCAGCGGGTCGGATTATGTCCGCCGGACCTTGGGGCAGGAGTTTCGGGGCAAGTCCAACGGGGAGACGGCCCTGCGCTATTTCACCAACCAGATTCAGGACAACGGGCTTTATCTCCTGGACGAGCCGGAGAACAGTTTATCGGTGCAGTACCAAAGGGAGCTGGCGGGATTTTTGGCGGATTCTGTGCGCTTCTTCTCCTGCCAGGTGATCCTGTCCACCCACTCGCCCTTCCTGCTGGCGATGCCCGGGGCGGTGGTGTACGATTTGGACCAGCGGCCCATCCAGGCGGCGGTGTGGACGGCGCTCCCGGCGGTGCGGGCCTATTATGAGTTTTTCAAGGAACACGCAGCGGAACTGGATTCGGCAGAATAACGGACCATCCCCGCCAAAAAGGGACTGTCCCAGACAGAAAAGCACACTATGCACACTATAAAATCTAAAGTGACTGCATATCATAAATAAGCAAGGAAAAAGACTTTACGGACAAAACGACGGAAATCGGGGGAGGGCCGATGAGTACATCGGCCCCTACGGGTCATTTTGACGTTGGTATGTGAGAGAAGATGTGCCTGCGGCGGGGTGGTGTGCCTGCGGCGGGGTGGTGTGCCTGCGGCGGGGTGGTGTGCCCGCGGCGGGGTGGTATGCCCGCGGCGGGGGCTATCGTAGGGGGCGATGTACTCATCGCCCCTGCTGCGCGGCAGGGCGAGAACTGTCTTGACAAGTCCGGATTCTGTGATAAAATAGGAAGGTAAAATAAGCGTTGAGGAAACCAAGCAGATTCGCGCCGCCTGGAGCGAGAGGGGGAGAGTGCAAGCCCCTCGGCGTGCCGGTCCGCAAGCCACTTCCGAGCTTCCCGGGAGGACCGGGACGGCCCATCCCCGTTACAGGATGGCAAGAGATGTGCCGGAGGATTCCGGTACAAATCAGGGTGGTACCGCGAAGCAGACACTTCGCCCCTGGAGGGGCGGGGTGTTTTTTTGTTCCCGTCTGCTGAGAAAAGTGAGATCCTAATTTTTGATTGGAGGAAAAGAGTTATGCACAAATACTATGGATTAAATGAGTTAAGAGAGATGTTCCTGACCTTCTTCGAGTCAAAGGGCCACCTGCGCCTGCCCAGCTTCCCCCTGGTCCCGGAGAATGACCCCTCCCTGCTGCTCATCAACGCCGGCATGGCCCCCATGAAGCCCTGGTTCAAGGGGGAGGAGGAGCCGCCTCGCAAGCGGGTGTGTACCTGCCAGAAGTGCATCCGCACCGGCGACATTGAGAACATCGGCCACACCGCCCGCCACGGCACCTTCTTCGAGATGCTGGGCAACTTCTCCTTCGGCGACTACTTCAAGCACGACGCCATCCAGTGGACCTGGGAGTTCTTGACCGATGAGAAGTGGGTGGGCCTGGAGGCCGAGTGTCTCTACCCCTCCGTCTACCAGGAGGACGACGAGGCCTTCAACATCTGGCGGGACGTGGTGGGCATCCCCGAGGAGCGCATCTACCGCATGGGGAAAGAGGACAACTTCTGGGAGCACGGCGCCGGCCCCTGCGGCCCCTGCTCCGAGGTCTACTACGACCGTGGAGAGGCCTTTGGCTGCGGCAGGCCCGACTGCGCCCCCGGCTGCGACTGCGACCGCTATATTGAGGTCTGGAATAACGTGTTCACCCAGTTTGACAACGATGGAGAAGGACACTACACCGAGCTGGCCCAGAAGAACATCGACACCGGCATGGGTCTGGAGCGCCTGGCGGTGGTTTGCCAGAATGTGAACTCCCTCTTTGACGTGGACACGGTCATGAACATCACCAACAAGGTCTCCGATCTCACCGGGGCCCACTACGGGGACAGCGATGCCAAGGACGTCTCTCTGCGCATCATCACCGACCACATCCGCTCCGGCATCTTTATGATCTGCGACGGGGTCCTGCCTTCCAACGAGGGACGGGGCTATGTCCTGCGCCGTCTGCTCCGCCGGGCCGCCCGCCATGGAAAACTCCTGGGAGTGAATGAACCCTTCCTGTATCAGATCATCGATACGGTCATCCACGAGAACGAGGGCGAGTATAAGGACCTGCGCCAGAAGCAGGATTATATTACCAAGGTCATCCGCACCGAGGAGGAAAACTTTGCCAAGACCATCGACGGCGGCATGAAGATTTTCTCCGACCTCCTGGCGGAGCACAAGGCCAAGGGAGAGACCCGGTTCTCCGGTAAGGACGCCTTCAAACTCTACGACACCTACGGCTTCCCCGTGGACCTCACCGAGGAGATGGTCCAGGACGAGGGTATGACCCTGGACCGCGCTGGCTTCGACGATGAGATGGAGGCCCAGCGGGTCCGGGCCAGGAAGGCCCGGGAGGCCCTGGGCGATCTGGGTTGGTCCGGTGTGGACTTTGGCAAGGAGGTCCCCGCCACGGTCTTTGACGGCTATGAGAACGGCACCCTGACGGGGCTGAAGGTGACGGCCATCGTGGCCGGGGAAGCCCTAGCTGAGGAGATCATCCCCGGCGTGGAGGCCATCGTGGTCCTGGACCGCACGCCCTTCTATGCGGAGATGGGCGGTCAGGTGGCGGACCATGGCGTCATCGCCAAGAGCGGTCCCCAGGGCGCCCTCTTCCAGGTCCACGACGTGAAGAAGAACAAGGGCGGCAAGTATATGCACTACGGCAAGCTCGTAGAGGGGAGCCTGAAGGTAGGGGATACCGTCCACGGGGAGATTGACGTGGAGCGCCGCATGGCCATCGCCCGGGCCCACTCCGCAACCCACCTGCTCCATGCCGCCCTGAAGAGGGTGCTGGGAGACCACGTCCACCAGGCGGGTTCCCTGGTGGAGCCGGACCGGCTGCGCTTCGACTTCACCCATTTCGAGGCGGTGACCCCGGAGCAGCTGGCGGAGGTGAACCAGATCGTAAACCGGGCCATCCTGGACGGTACCCCCATCCAGACGGAGGTCCTGCCCATTGAGGAGGCCAAGAAGAAGGGGGCGGAGGCCCTATTTGGCGAGAAGTATGGCGAGACAGTCCGGGTGGTGGAGATGGGAGAGGTCTCCCTGGAGTTCTGCGGCGGCACCCACTTAGACAATACTGCCAAGGCAGGTTCCTTCCACATCCTGGCAGAATTCTCCGTGGCCTCCGGGGTACGGCGGATCGAGGCCATCACGGGCCAGGGGGTGCTGGACCTGATTGCCTTCAACCAGCGCCTGGTCCAGAAAGCGGCGGCATCCCTGAAGTCTAAGCCCTCAGAGCTGCTGGAGCGGGCCAAGACCGTGATGAACGAGATCCGCGAACTCCACCAACTGGTGGAAAAGCTCAAAGCCAAGGAGGCCCAGGGCGAGGTGGAGCGCATCCTCTTCGGGGCCCAGGAGCTGGGCGGCTTGAAGATCCTCACCACCGTGGTACCGGAGGCCGACGCCAACAGCCTGCGTCAGATGGGTGATACCATCCGGGACAAGGAGCCTGCGGGAGTGGCCGTGCTGGCCTCGACAGCCGGGGAGAAGATCACCTTCCTGGCGGTCTGCGGCAAGGAGGCCGTGGCAAAAGGCATCAAAGCCGGAGAGATCATCAAGACAGTGACGAAGCTCTGCGGCGGCTCCGGCGGCGGCAAGCCGGACAGCGCCATGGGCGGCGGCAAGGACCTGAGAAAGCTGGACGACGCTCTGGCGGCTGTGGATAATTTTGTAGCAGAAAAGCTGGGACTTTGAGGAGGAAGACAGGATGCTGATTGACGTTGGCAAGCAGAACGAGACGGTATTCCCCCAAATGTATGGGGGAGAGGGCGAGGTCCACGCCAACTTGTACAAGGACCCTGCCATCAAAATCATGCGTGGCACATTGCCTCCCGGGGCAAATATCGGCCTGCACACCCACGAGACCAGCAGCGAGGTGATTTATATCCTGGCGGGCCAGGGGAAGGTACTCTATGAGGGCGAGTACGAGCCTCTGGCGGCAGGGAGCTGCCATTACTGTCCCAAGGGCAAGGGACACAGTCTCATCAACGACAGCCAGGAAGACCTGGTCTTCTTCGCCGTAGTACCGGAGCAGTAAGACGGAATGAGGGCCGATGCCGTCAGGCGAGGCCCCCATCCAGTCCCCACAAACCCAACAAAAAAGACTCCACCGCCCCCCAATCCGATCCCCACAAATCAAAATCGAAGGACGCCCACCTAACCGCCCCAGCCGGTACAGCACCCCGAACGAATCAATTTCCACCCACATCCATCGAAGGACATCCCGCCTGCCAATTTCATCTATCGCCCCCCAAAAAACCGTAAAAACCATCCACCCCGAAGCGTCAAACATCTTCCGGCCCCACACACTCCGGCGGAGCACGGAATGGCTGACGGTTCCCGGGCGAATCCCCACCCAGCCCGGAACGCTTCTCAGTCTCGCCCCCGCTGTTCTTTTTGGGTCCCGTTTTTCTTCTGAAGAAAAATGGGACGAGAGAAAAGTGAAAGAAACGAAAACCGAGCCATAGAACAAAAAAGTGCCAAGTCAAAATAAGACTTGGCACTTTTTATATACTGAAAAAACAATTAACTATTACGAGAACATTTCTCCGCATCGATCGCCAAAACCACCATCAAGACCCGCAGGGCGTCGGCGGGGGCGCGGATATCCAAGACATACGTGTCGGTCAAGTGGAGGAGCTCTTTAGAGATCCGTGCGATCTCCCCCCGGGAAGCACTGTTGATGGTGTAATCCCACTCCATGATCTTCCCATTGACTTCCCAGTCATCACAGTCCAGAGTAAACTTAGGACGAAGGAAGGAGAACTCCTTGCGAATACAGCCGATATACTCCTCCCCCTCGAAGAGATGGAACTGGGGCAGGAAGGAGAGGACCTTTTCCTGCACAGTGCCGACGTGGGTGTCCAGGGCGTCGTAAATCAGGAGGCGGTGGCCCCAGCTGAGCTGACCCTTTACGGTAAAGACGGGCTTTTGGTCCTCGTTGTAGATGTCGTAGCTGTCGAACCAGGAGAAGAAGCGTTGTTTGAAGAGTAGACGCATGGGAGCAGACTTCCTTTCTTGCTAAAACTGCGGCGTTCTGCCTGGGGACAGTATAGCATAAAAGGAGTGGGGTTTCAAAAGGTTTTCCGTGAGATAGGAAAAACCGCCACGCTGCCCCCCGCCGCACATAGCATGCCAACGCGAGGATCTCTCAAACCGGCGTTTTTGAAACGCGAAAGAGGGCGGACCGAAGCCCACCCTCTTTTGATACTGAAAAACTGTATCTTACTTAAAATACCGCTCCAGCAGGCCCTTAAATGCCTTGCCGTGACGAGCCTCGTCACGAGCCATCTCATGCACGGTGTCATGGATCGCATCCAGGTTCAGTGCCTTAGCGCGCTTTGCCAGATCAGTCTTGCCCATGGTAGCGCCGTTCTCGGCCTCCACGCGCATCTGCAGGTTCTTCTTGGTGGAGTCGGTGACCACCTCGCCCAGAAGCTCAGCGAACTTCGCGGCGTGCTCTGCCTCTTCATAAGCGGCCTTCTCCCAGTACAGGCCGATCTCGGGATAACCCTCCCGATGAGCCACACGGGCCATGGCCAGATACATACCAACCTCGGTGCACTCGCCGTTGAAGTTGGCGCGCAGATCATCGATGATGTCCTGGGGCACGCCCTGGGCCACGCCGACTACATGCTCAGCAGCCCAAGCCATATCGGGACCCTGCTCCACGAACTTGCTGCTGGCTGCGCCGCACTGGGGACACTCAGCAGGGGCGGCATCCCCTTCATGTACATAACCGCAAACGCCGCAAACATACTTGCTCATAACTCTATATCCTCCATACTCTGCCGCCGGCGGCGGCGAAAATTTAACTGTCACACAAGGGGTTGTCCCCTCAAGTACAGTTTTTATTTTACACGGTGGAGCGGAGTTTGTAAACCCCTTTTTCCCACGCTTTTCCCATTTTTTTGATTTCTTTGGTGATAGGGGTCACAGTGCTTCCAGGGTCTCCAACAGGGCCTCCCGGTCGTACAGGGCCGAGAGCACTGGCAGCAGGGCGTTGGTGGAGAGGTGTTCCGGAAGACCCAGTTTTTTCAATAGACGCTGCCGCTTCTCCCGGCTCCCCGCCCCCCCGGAGAGCCCCCAGAGATAGAGGTCGGTTTTGCTCAGCGCAGGCGGGGCGGCCTCCGAGACGGACGGCTCCACAAAAACAGCCCCCGCCCGCCGCAGGGCCTGCTCCAGCACCGCCGGGGGCATCCCCTCCACCCCCAGCTTGCCCTCCTTCCCGGGATACCGTTTGCGCCGCTCCTTGCCGGGACAGTCGGGGATGTAGGCGTGCTTCACCTGCTGCGGGGGTAGGGCCCCCTTCAGATAGTTGCGGATGACGAAACCGGCCCCGTCGCTGTCGGTGAGGATGATGAGCCCCCGTTTTTCCGCGATCCGCCGCAGCAGCTCCAGACGCTCCCCGTCGTTGAAGATCCCGAAGCCCCGGGTTTCCAGGATCACGGTGTCGACGAATTGCTCCAGGGTGTTCTTGTCATAGCGGCCCTCCACGACAATGGCCTCTTGGATCTTCAGCACGGCGCACCTCCCGCGGACAACTCCAGGACCAGGGAGAGCATCAGGTCCTGGCTGTCCGCCCCGGATACGGATTTCATGGCCAGGTCCGTCTCAGCGCAGCGGGCCATGGCCCAGCGGCACCAGGGCAGGTCATAGCGCCGGGCCGCCCGCAGGAGCTTTTCCGCCGGATAGGCAGAGCGCATCCCCCACAGTTCCATGAGGGCGGCGGTCCCCTGTCCGGCCTCCAGCACCGCCCGGGCGGCGTAGAGCTGCCGCATCTGCTTGCCCAGCACCGCCAGGAGCATGATCGGGGCGTGCTGGAGGCGGAAGAGGTCGTGGAGAATGGACAGGGCCTTGGCGTGCTGGCCCTGGGTGAGGGCGTCGGTCATCTGAAAGACCACCGCGTCGATGACGGGGATGGCCACGGTGTCGATGTCCTGGCGGAGGATGCGGGGCCCTTTGGAATAGGCGCCGATCTTTTCGATCTCTCCGATGAGGCCGTTCATCAGGTCCCCGCAGAGGAAGATGAGGTACTGGGCGTCCTGGGGGTCGATGTCCCGATTCAGGGCCCGGAAGCGGCGGCGGACCCAGTCCATCAGATCCCGCTGGTCCTGCCGGGCGAATTCCACCACCTGCCCCCGGGTCTTGATGGCCCCCGCCAGCTTCTTCATCCGAGCATCGCTCTTGTAGGGGATGGTGTCGTAGAGGAAGACCAGACAGCAGTACGCCGGCAGTTCCTCCAGCAGCTGGGCCATCAAGGTCCGCTCACGCTCGGGGGCCTTGAAAAGGTCGTAATCGCTGACCACCAGCAGCGTGTGCTGGCTCATCATGGGCAGGGCATCCACCACCTCGCCCAGGCGCTGGACGGTGAGGCCCTTGCCGTTGAGGGGGTGGTAATTGAACGCCTCCATCCCCGCGGGGATGAGGGCCTTTTTCAGCTGTTCCAGATAGTGGTCCCGGAGATAGGTCTCCTCTCCGTGGAAGATGTACAGGGAGCCCAGCTGTCCTTGGCTCAGGTCCTGTTTGAACTGGCGGTAAGCCGTCGTTTCCCGTTTTTTTGCCATTCAATCTGCCTCCTGCTGGCCTTTGGGGGATAGGATGATGGTCCCGTCCTGGTCGGTGCGGTAGACCTGGGCTCCGGCGTCGGAGAGCCGGTCCAGGACTTCCTGGGCGGGGTGGCCGAAGTGGTTGCGGCCCACGGAGATCACGGCGGTTTCCGGCCGAAGGGCGGATAGCAGCGCCTCCCCGGTGGAGTGCTTGGAGCCGTGGTGTCCGGCGATGAGGACCTCGAGGTCCGGCAGGTCCTCACGCTGGAGCAGCTGCTCCTCCGCCGCTTGGGGAAGATCCCCGGTGATCAGGGTTTCCCAGTCCCCGCTGCGGCCCAGGACGGCGACGCAGTTTTCGTTGCTGGTCTTGCCGCCCACGGGAGCATAGAGCCAAAGCTCCCCCCAGCCGAAGTCCGTGCGGTGGGTGGTGGTGATGTAGTGGACCGGGACCGACTGAGCGGCCGCCAGGGCTTCGATCTCCTGGCGCAGGGGAGAGTCCGGATCGAAATCCGGGATGGCCAGGTGCTTGACCCGGATGCGTCCCATGAGCGCCGGGACCCCGGCGGCGTGGTCGGTGTCGAAGTGGGTCAGCACCAGCAGGTCCAGGCTGGAGCGGCCCATGGTTTGTAAATAGGTGGCGGCGCTGTCCCCGGGGTGGTCGCTGCCGCCGCAGTCCACCAAGGCCCAGGCGGAGCCGGAGTTGAGGAAAATGCTCTGCCCCTGGCCCACATCCAGCACGATCACATTCATGTCCCAGCGCCGGAGGCTTTGGGTATTCAAAAAAGCCGCCAGGAACAGCCCCGTCGCGCAGACGCACAGCGGCACCAGGGGACGGGACCGCCGGCTCGGAAGGAAGAGGCAGAGGCACACCGTCCCGTACACCAGAGCCGCCCAGAGGGCGAAATAGACCGAGGTGGTGCCCACAGCGGCCAGGGTCAGACGGCTGGCTGTCTCCGAATACCAAAAGAAAAAGCGCACCGGCAGCCCCACCCCAGCCGCCAAGAACTGTCCCAAGGGCAGGAACACGGCCCCAGCCGCCACGCTGAGCATCCCGCCCAGAAAGGCCAGGGACACCGCCCAAGCCGTGAGCAGGTTGGACAGCGGCGCGATGAGGGAGAACTGGCCGAAATACAGCGCCGACAGGGGAATGGTAAAGAGCATGGTCCCCAAGCTCACCGCCGCGGTCCCCACCAGGGGCTTCGCCCATTTCTGCCAAAACTTTGGCAGCCGCTTCAGCCACGCCGCGCTCCAGGGCTGACCGAAGATGAAAATGCCCACCGTGGACAGGAAGGAGAATTGCAGCCCCGCGTTGGCGGCGGCGTAGGGGTTGAGCAGCAGCAGAAGGAGCAGTCCCGCGCTGAGGCTGGTCATAGCGTGGGTCTCCCGGCGGATGCACTGTCCGGTGAGGGTGAGGCCCGTGAGCACCGCCGCCCGGACCGTCCCCGGCGCGCTGCCGGTGGAGAGGGTGAAGGCGGTGAGGATTGCCAGCAGCAGGAGCAGCCGTGCCGGCCCCTTGGGTTTCAGGAAGAGGGTCAAAAACCCGGCCAGGAAGGACAGGTGCAGCCCGGAGATCACCACCACATGGCTCAGCCCGACCCGTTTGAAGTGGTCCTGATCCGCCTCGTCCAGGGAGGACTTGTCCCCGGTGAGCAGAGCGTGGAGGAATCCCGCTTGTTTTGCGGGGTAGAGCCGGTCGATCTGCTCCCGGGCCCACCCGGCCAAGAGGGCGGGGGCATACCGCCAGGGGAGGGTTTGGGCGCGGTGGATCTTGATCTCTCCGTAGCCTTTGCACTGGAGGAGGATGCCTTTGGAGCTGTAGTATAAACCCTCCTCGCCGGTACGCCCGGCGGGGGTGCAGCGGGCCACGCAGGATAAGCAGTCCCCGGGGCGTAAGCTGGCCAGGGTCTCGTCTCCGAAAAAGGTGGCCTTGACTTTGCGTCCGCCCGCTTCCCCGGCCCGGACGGTGAAGCGGACGCCGTAGTCTGTCTCCACGGGCCAGTCTGCCACGGTGGCCTCCAGGCGGAGGGTGCGGTTCTCCATGGCATGGGCCGGGGCCAGGAAAAGCTGACCGTAAGCGTGCAGCCACAACAGCGCCGCCGCCGCGCCCAGGACCACCAGGCAGGGCCGGCGCAGCCGGGGCAGGAGGGCTGTGCCTAACGTCAGGCAGACCAGTCCCGCAGGGAGGAACCAGACGGTGCTGGGGAGATAGACCCCCAGCAGGGCGGACAGGGCAAAGCCCGCCGTGAACAGCAGCAGCGTCATGGCGTGTCCGTCCGGCCCAGGATATAATCCGTGGTGGTGTGGTAGAGCTCGGCCAGCTTGAGTACGGCCCAGGTGGGGATCTCCCGTTCTCCGGATTCGTAGCGGCAATAGACGCTGCGGTGCATATTGAGATATTCCGCAACTTGGCGCTGCGGCATATCATGATCTTCTCGTAAATCTTTGATCCTGCGAAAGTGCATAGAGTATCACCGATAGAAATGTTACCAATCGGCGTCATTTTTATCGGTTTTTGCCGCCGTTCGGCGGCTGTTTTGCAGGAAAGGGGGGCGGCCCACAGGCCGCCCGCTGTTTTAGGGATTATTTCAAGTAGAAAGACCTGGCGCTCAACCGGGAGGCCAAGTCATGTCCCGTCCGCCCAGGACGTGGAAGTGCAGATGGAACACGCTCTGTCCCGCGCTCTCCCCGCAGTTGGAGACGACGCGGAACTCCGCCAGCCCCAGCTCCTTCGTGACCTTGGAGATGACTTCAAAACAATGCCCCACCACGGCGGCATTCTCCGCCGTCACCGCGCCGCAGGAGGGGATATGCTCCTTGGGGATGACCAGGAAGTGGGTGGGGGCTTGGGGGTCGATGTCGTAGAAGGCGTAGACCAGCTCGTCCTCGTAGACTTTTTTGGAGGGGATGTCCCCGGCGATGATCTTGCAGAATAGGCAATCGTTCATGGCTCTCGCTCCTTTCTCCCCTTATTCTATAACGGACGGGGGGAGATTACAAGGGGGAATTGCGGAGAGGGGGAGGGACGCTGGGGTTTATCCTATGATTTGATTGCATCCTCGGGGGGAATCTGATATGATAAAACCATACTTTATACCAAAATACCATTTGGACGGTGAACGATGCATAAATATGAGATTATCCTTTACTGGAGCCAGGATGATAACGCGTATATTGCAGAAGTCCCGGAGCTTGCCGGGTGTATGGCCGACGGTGCCACTAGGTTGGAAGCGGTCAAAAATGCGGAGCAGGTGATCCATGAGTGGTTGGAAACCGCTGCGGAATTGGGACGCCCAATCCCTGAGCCTAAAGGGCGTTTGCGCTATGCGTGAATTTGAGAAATCGGATGGCAGAAGGCCGGGAGCGTTCAGCTTCCGGCCTTCTTTGCCCTCAATCTATGTACTGAGAGAGATCATCCCAGTTGATGTCCGCCTCGTCCACGAAGCCGCTGGCCTCGGCCTCAGCAATTTCCCGGGCTTCTTGGGGAGTGACCTTCGTGTAGTCTGGGTCCCAAGCTTGGACCAGCTTTTTGATGAAGGCGTAGAATCTATCGAATATAGTTAGTATCATTTATTGATTCAATGTGTCACCGCTAACATAGATCCCATCGCTTTTTATAGTAGACAAGTGCTTTAGGACTTCAAGCTGTAGGTCCATGTACTTCAGGCGCATTAATCCATATTGACGATCAGCTAGTTTTTTATAATAGCTTGATGGATCGATGATTGTTTCTCCGGTTGGGATAATGTGGAGAGTCACTTCGTGATAAGTGTTTTTAATCTTATACCAGACATCAGTCAAAATACACAGATCTTCATTTTCATTTTTATAGGCGGTAACATAAGCATATTGCGCAGTAGCGGTACTGTATTCGCGGTGAATACGTCTAAAGTCATTTCCGGCTAGGTAGATATATTCTGTGGCGTCAAGTGGTTTGTTGGCATTCAGAGTTTCCTGGAATTTTGCTACCTTTGGCTTATATTCTTTATAAAGCGGGGCATCGGTTGATTTAAGGAAAGAATAATCGAGTATGAGAGGCCCATTTGCGTCACGAAGATTTAATTTGAAACAAAGGGTGTCACTTATAACAGCTGTATCAGTCCAAAGCCTACTGAGGTTCTCCTCCACATGATCGATGTCAACGGAACTTTTCTCTGGATTATAATCAAAACCTCTGTAATAGTCAATTTCGATGTTAACTGTACTGCCAGATATTTTAAGCGGACCAGTTTCATAAGTTGCTTCGGTGTATCCGAACCCCCTTTCACCATTTGTAAATGAAACCTCAGTATAGGTATTCCCATCAATAAAAATTTCGGTATCGTAGCGAAAAGGAGTAGTATCCTTTTCATCCTTTTTCCATGCTCCTTGTAAAGCGTCGATTGATACACTTGGTTTTTCAGTTGAATTTGTAAGTGTTAATGCTTGCTTTGAGATAATTGCAACATCTCCGCGGGTAAATGTTGAAGTAGTTTTAGAATATTGCCCGTGAGTCAAACCGATCTTGTCTGATAACTCCCATGCTTTGTCCCATTGGAAGTCTGTTCCAGATTTATAACCGAGTGCGCGAAGGACAAATGTAAGATATTGTGAAGCAGTTACAGTCCCGTTTCCATTAAATACTGTAGAGTTTGTCCCGTCTGCTAATCCGCTTGCGTAGGCATAGCCTACATAAGATTTTGCCCATTCGGGTACATCGGTGAAAGGGGTGACCCAGGACTTTGTTTTTGCAAAGTCCTCCTTTCCCAAAATACGGACAAGCATGGTGACAGCTTCGTTGCGTGTGGGTGCGCGGTCAAGATCAAAATTGGGATTTCCGTTGTTGTCGGTATCTGTGCCATTAAAGAGCCCTAGTTCGTGAAGGGAATTGGCTGCTGATATAGCTTCATCACTTGCTGCTAATACAGATGGAATAGAAGATAGCATCAAAGCGAAAGAAAGGATAAGTGTTAGTACTCGTTTCATTTTAGATTTCTCCTTTTACTTTTCAAACTCTGCTGTTGATTTTAACTCTTGCATTTCATTTTCATATGCTCCATGGTTTGCACTGTAATTTATTAGATTCCCACTTGGATTCAATGCAAAATTTGCGTAAGATTCCAGCTTAGTGAAATAGTCTTGTAATGCGGAAACTGCAGCTGAATGATCTTTACCATAAGAATCGATCAGTTTTTTGATATCACTTTTTAATGATGCTATATCATTAGATAATGCATTACAACTATTGCAATATAGTTCAAAATAAGTTTCTAATTTGCTTTTGTCGTAAGTATCAAAAATTTTATACATTGTAGAATAAATGATTCCAGAATCATCTATATTAGCAACCATTATATCGTTGAGGTACATGGACACATATTCGGGGCCAACTTCTTGCCACACCATAATGTTAATGGTGGAAACGTTATCTGCGCATTCATGCAAAGAATCAATACGAGCTACAAGATTGTCGAATGTAGTATCGTAGCCATCAGGACTGGAACAGGATGTAAGACTAAGAAACATTACTGGTAGTAGAATAGACATGATAAACTTTCTCATGTTGTACCTCTTTCTTTCTTTTTTTCTGGCTTCAGTGCATCTATGGGAATCCTCCAAGGACTTCCTTTTCGGTCTTGCTCCGCTCCTTCTATTGCGCCCTCTCGGCACCACTTTGTAACCTGAGATGGTGAGCATCCCCATAGTTCAGCTATGAGCCCTTCCCCAAAAAACGGACACAAAAAGTGAAGAAAAAATGGAATGATTCGAGAGGTATTCGTTACCGGTGGTTATGCAGCGGAGCGGAGAAGATCATCCTCAAAACGAGAGGGAGAAACCCAACCCAGAGCAGAGTGAGGGCG
>JAAWAE010000027.1 GCA_022792035.1 Ruminiclostridium sp.
GCTTGCAGAAGAATTCCAGCTCCATCTGCTCGAACTCCCGGGTACGGAAGGTGAAGTTGCCGGGGGTGATCTCGTTGCGGAAGGACTTGCCGATCTGGCAGACGCCGAAGGGGAGTTTTTTCCGGGTGGTGCGCTGGACGTTCTGGAAATTGACAAAAATGCCCTGGGCGGTTTCGGGGCGCAGGTAGACGGTGTTTTTAGCGTCCTCGGTCACCCCCTGGAAGGTTTTGAACATCAGGTTGAACTGACGGATCTCGGTCCAGTCGTGGGCGCCGCAGGAGGGGCAGGCGATGGCGTGCTCGTCGATGAAGGCTTTCATCTCCGCCTGGGATAGGGCGTCCACGGACTTGCCCAGCTCAAAGCTGCTGGTCTGGCACCAGTCCTCGATGACCTTATCGGCGCGGAAGCGTTCCTTGCAGGACTTGCAGTCCATCAGGGGGTCGGAGAAGCCGCCCACATGGCCGGAGGCCACCCAGACCTGGGGGTTCATCAGAATGGCGGCGTCCAGGCCCACGTTATAGGGGTGTTCCTGAACGAACTTTTTCCACCAGGCGCGCTTGAGGGTGTTTATCAGCTCCACGCCCAGGGGGCCGTAGTCCCAGGTGTTGGCCAGGCCGCCATAGATCTCACTGCCGGGGAAGACGAAGCCCCGGCCCTTACAGAGATTGACAATTTTCTCCATGGTCTTTTCACGGTTGCTCAGCATAATAAAAATATCTCCTCTCTCACCGGCTGGCTGCCGGCGGGTCATAAAGCCATAATAGATTTATTATATCCAAAGCGGGAGGTCTGTCAAGTTTTTGCGGCGAATTTGTATAAAAAACCACCGTCAGACCCAGAATCGGGTTTGACGGCAGCTCTTTTTGCAAAAACCGTTGTCATCATCGACAGACTATGCTAAACTATACCTGCTGTAGCGAAAGGCTGCGGCTTATGGCGGTCAGCCCTCCATCAACCGGGGGCGCATCTTTTTTCGGTGGCCCCCCGGCAGGGGAGGGGGGTGAGAGCTATGACAATTACTCTGACGATTACAGAGCTTTGCCAAATCGCTCTCGTCGTTCTTCAGTCGATCACACTTTATCATGTGATCAAGAACGATCGCAATAAGCGATAAAAAGAGTAACCGCCTGGGTGCCGGCCAGACGGTTACATATTCTTTCGCATAACCTGAGGGCTGGCCGCTAGCCAAATCCTCTAGCTACAGTATACCCGCCGCCCTCCTGCTTGTCAAGAGGGCGGCGGTACTTTTTTGCAAAAACCATTGCCATCATCCACAGACTATGCTAAACTATATCTGCTGTAGCGAAAGGCTGCGGCTTATGGCGGTCAGCCCTCCATCAACAGGGGGGCGGAACCTTTTGGTTGCGGCCCCCTGGAAGGGGAGGGGGTGAGAGCTATGACGATTCTCTGTCCGTTACAGAGCTTTGTCAAATCGCTCTTGTCGTTTTGCAGGCAATCACGCTTTACCGTGTGATCAAGAACGACCGCGAGAAAAAAGAGTAACCGCCTGACTAGGACCCAAGCGGTTACAAGTACGGTTACATAATCGTATTTACTAACTGAGGGCTGGCCGTTAGCCAAGACCTCTAGCTACAGTATACCCGCCGCCCTCCTGCTTGTCAAGGGGGCGGCGGTACTTTTTTCTCCCGCATCCCCGCAAAAAAGCCCCGCAGCAGCGACGCGCACGCCTCCTCCAAGATATGCCCCACGATCTTGGGATGATGCCGGAACCGCTCCTCAAACAGATTCAGCACCGACCCGCAGGCCCCAAAGTCCCGGTCCTTCGCCCCGTAATACACCTCCGGGACTCTGGCGCTGATGATCCCCCCGGCACACATGGGACACGGCTCCAGGGTCACATACAGCCGGCACCCATACAGCCGCCAATCCCCCAAAACCCGGCTGGCCTCCTGGATGGCCAGCAGCTCCGCGTGGGCCAGGGGGTCCTGCCGCTCCTCCCGCCGGTTCCTGCCCCTGCCGATCACCGCGCCGTCCTTTACGATCACGCAGCCCACCGGCACCTCGCCTGCCTGGAACGCCTCCCGGGCCAGCGCCAGCGCCTGGGCCATAAACACCTCATGTTCCATAAACCCCTCCGCGAAAAGAAGGGATGCCCCGGGGCATCCCTTCCGTTTTTTATCCCTCTTCCACCGCCGTCACGGCAATGGACAGGTCATCCAGCTGCTTCTGGTCCACCACGTCGGGACAGTCCATCATCAGGTCCGACGCGTTCTGCACCTTGGGGAAGGCGATCACGTCCCGGATGGAGCTGGCTCCCGTCATCAGCATCACGAGCCGGTCCAGGCCGTAGGCCAGGCCGCCGTGGGGCGGTGCTCCGTACTGGAAGGCATTCACCAGGTGCCCGAACCGCTCCTGGATATCCTCCTGGCTCAGCCCCAGCGCCTGGAAGGCTTTGGTCTGCAATTCCGGCGTGTTGATCCGGATGGACCCGCCGCCCAGCTCGGTCCCGTTGAGCACGATATCATAGGCCCGGGCGCGGCAGTTCTTCTTGTCGGTGAGCATCTTGTCCTCATCCTCGGTCATGGGGGCGGTGAAGGGATGGTGCATGGCTTGATACCGCTCCTCCTCCTCGGACCACTCGAACATGGGGAACTCCGTCACCCACAGGAAGCGGAAGTCACGGGGGTCCAGCAGGTCCAGCTGCTTGGCGCACTCCACCCGCAGCGCGCCCAGGGCGGCAAAGACCACTTCGTCCTTGGCATCGCCCACGATGAGGATCAGGTCCCCGTCCTTGGCTCCGGCCCGCTCCAGGATGGCGGCGTTTTCCTCGTCGGTGAGGAATTTCTGATAGGAGGAGGTCACTTTCCCGTCCAGCATCCTGGCCCAGGCGAGACCTTTCGCCCGATAGGTTTTCACAAAGTCCCCCAGCTTGTCGATCTTCTTCCGGGGGAAGTCGGCGGCGTGGCCGTTCAGGTTGATGAGACGCACGCTCCCCCCTGCCTCGATGGCGCTGGTGAACACGCCGAAGCCGCAGTCCTTCACCAGGTCCGAGATATCTTTCAGTTCAAAGCCGAAGCGCAGGTCCGGCTTGTCCGAACCGAAGCGGTCCATGGCCTCCCGCCAAGGCATCCGCTGGAAGGGGGTTGCGACCTCCACGCCCAGGACTTCCTGGAATACGCGCTTGAGGAAACCCTCTTGGATTTCTTGGATCTGTTCCTCATCCAGGAAGGACATTTCCAGGTCGATCTGGGTGAATTCCGGCTGGCGGTCTGCCCGCAGGTCCTCGTCCCGGAAGCAGCGGGCGATTTGGAAGTAGCGGTCGAAGCCCGAGAGCATCAGCAGCTGCTTATACTGCTGGGGGGACTGGGGCAGGGCGTAAAACTTCCCGGGGTGTACCCGGGAGGGCACCAGGTAGTCCCGGGCGCCTTCTGGGGTGGATTTGGTTAGGATGGGGGTCTCGATCTCCAAAAAGCCCTGCTCGTCGTAGTAGTCCCGGCAGATCTTGACGATCTTATGGCGCAGGGCGATCATCCGCTGCATATCCGGGCGGCGCAGGTCCAGATAGCGGTATTTTAAGCGCACCACGTCCTTTACGTCGGAATCTTCCACGATTTCAAAGGGGGGCGTCTCTGCTTTGGCCAGCAGGCGCAGTTCGGTGACGTCGATCTCCACGTCTCCGGTGGGCAGCTCGGGGTTCTTTGCCTCCCGCTCCCGCACCTTCCCCACGGCGGCGATGACGTATTCTCCCCGCAGGGCGGATGCTTTCTCAAAAATATCCCGGGGGGTGCTGTCGTCAAAGGCCAGCTGCAGCAGGCCCGTCCGGTCCCGCAGGTCGATGAAGACCAGGCCCCCCAAATCCCGGCGGCGCTGGACCCAGCCGCAGACGGAAACCGTCCGGCCGGCGTCTCCGGCCCGCAGGGTGCCGCAGTAGTCTGTGCGGCGGAACTGTTCTAATTTATCCATGTCGTTTCCCTCTCTCTCATTGGATGGCTCGTTATGCTCCGGTAAAGTGCCGGAAGGCGATCAGTGCGATGGTCAGCACCACAAGATAGATGATCAATTTTGCTCTCGGTCCCACGGGCTCCTCCTTATCCTTTTTCCTGGATGGGACGGCCTTTGGCCCGCTCTGCCACCCCTTGGGCGATCTGCGCGGCGGCGGTCTCTGGTGCCAGGGTCTGCTGCTCTCCGGTGGTCATGTCTTTGACCTTCACTTGGCCGTTGGCGATCTCGTCCTCTCCCAGGAAGACGACGTAGGGGATCTTGAGCTTATCGGCGTAGCTCATTTTTGCCTTGAACTTTTTGTCTTCTCGGTAGACTTGGGTCCGGATGCCTCTCTGGCGCAGCTGGGTGGCGAAGGCGATGGCGGGGCTGAGATCGGCGGTCATGGGCAGGATCAGGGCGTCGGCGGGGGCGGTGTTGAGGGATTCGTTGAGATATCCCTGTTCTCCCAGAACGTAGAACAGCCGGGTCAGGCCGATGGAGATGCCCACGCCGGGGAGTTTTTTATCCGTATAGTAGCCGGCCAGATCGTCGTAGCGGCCGCCGGAGCAGATGGAGCCGATGCCCGGGTGGTCCAGCAGGATGGTCTCGTACACGGTCCCGGTATAATAATCCAGGCCCCGGGCGATGCTCAGGTCAATGGCGAAATTGGCTTGGGGGACGCCGTAGGCTGGCAGCAGTTCTGCTACCAGGCGCAGTTCTGACAGGCCCTCGTCGAAGATGTCGCTGCGTCCTTGGTAGCGTTCCAGGGCGGTGAATACCTCTGCACTGTCTCCGGTGATGGAGGTGAAGTGCAGGATTTCCTGGGCGCTTTCCGCGGGGATGCCCGCTTCTTCCAAAAGCTGCTGGACTTTTTCCGGGCCGATTTTGTCCAGTTTATCCACGGTGCGCATGATTTCTCCGGCGCGGGTTTCTAGGCCCAGGATGGTATAGAAGCCGTTGAGGAGTTTGCGGTTGTTGACGCGGATACAGAAGCGTTCCAGGCCCAGGGAGGAGAAGAGCTGGTAGATGATGGCGGGGATTTCCGCCTCGTTGCTGATGTCCAGTTTGCCGTCGCCGATGACGTCGATGTCGCACTGGTAGAATTCCCGGAAGCGGCCCCGCTGGGCGCGCTCTCCCCGGTAGACTTTGCCGATCTGGTAGCGGCGGAAGGGGAAGGTCAGCTCGCTGTAGTGCAGGGCGACGTATTTGGCCAGGGGGACGGTGAGGTCGAAGCGCAGGGCCAGGTCACTGTCTCCCTTGGTGAAGCGGTAGATTTGTTTCTCGGTCTCGCCGCCGCCTTTGGCCAGGAGGATTTCCGCCGATTCGATCACTGGGGTATCCAGGGGAGTGAAGCCGTAGTTGGCGTACGTCTGGCGCAGCTGCTCCAGCATCTGCTCAAACTGCTGCTGGGCTGGCGGGAGCAGTTCCATAAAACCGGACAGGGTCCGGGGTTTGATCCGTTCCATCGTTCTGTTTCCTTTCTTTTTTGCCTATCATTGCTTGGGCTGCGCCCAAACCCGCCAGGGCTTCGCCCTGGACCCACCGCCCTTTGAAAAGGGCGGCCCGAAACTTTTATGCTCCTCCTATCGTGACGCATCTCTCCTACGCAAAAGAGAGCTTCCCAGGGAAGCCCTCTTTTCTCGTATCATACTGTCACGGGCTTATAGGTGGGGTTGATGATCTCTCTCCAATCCAAGTCACCCCGCTCCAGGCCGTGGATCAGGATCTCCGCCGTGGCGGCGTTGGTGGCAAAGGGGATATTATACTGGTCGCACATCTGGGTGATGTACTTCAGGTCCTCGTCCAGCTCTGTGCTCTGGGGGTCAGAGAAGAAAAAGACCATGTCGATTTCATTGTAGGCGATCCGCGCCCCGATCTGCTGGCTGCCGCCATGATCGTGGCTGAGAAAGAGCCGCACCGGCAGTCCCGTGGCCTTGGCCACCAGGCGCCCTGTGCTGTTGGTGGCGCAGACGGTATGCTTGGCCAATACGCCGCAGTAGGCAATACAGAACTGCACCATAAGCTCTTTCTTGTTGTCGTGACTCATCAGTGCGATATTCATTCAGGGTTCATCCTTTCCTCTTGCCCCGCCGGACCGGCGCGGTGGGGCTTGCTTCTCAATGGCGTCTCCCCGCTAGCGCAGATGCATCACTGGCGTTTCCCGTCCGATCAGCCGCAGGGCGATGTTCCGATAGGCGGCGCTGGCGCTGCGCCCGCCGCCTTCTGGCAGGAGCCGGCCGCTGCCCGCGGCCAGGACCACCTGCGTGTCTTCTGGGACGATGCCCAGCAGAGGAAGACCTGCCGTGTCCATGGCGTCGTCGATGGTGGTGCCCAGCCGCCGCAGCAATCGCGCCCGCACCCGGTTCACCACCAGGTGCACCCGCTTGAGCTGCGCCAGCTGCAGCACCACCCGCTGGGCGTCCCGCAGGCAGGCCGGGTCGCTCTGGGACACCACAATGGCCCGGTCCGCCCCGCACACCGCCAGCCGGAAACCCGGCCCCAATCCCGCCGGACAGTCCAGCAGGATCAAGTCATATTCCTCCCGGGCCTGCGCAAGCAGGCCGCGAAACCCCTCCTCGTCGGGGAAGGGGTCCGGCAGGGTCAAGGGGGCGGTGAGCAGATACAGCCGCTGCTGCGCGGGGTGAGCCACGGCGGCCCGGTTCAGGGTACTGCGTCCGGCCAGCACGTCGGTAAAATCCATCAGCGCCGCGTCGGACATCCCAAGGGAAAGGTCCAGGTTCCGCAGGCCCACGTCGCAGTCAATGCACAGCACCCGCCGCCCCAATCGGGCCAGCGCGGCGCCCAGTCCCGCGGTGAGGGAGGTCTTCCCCGTCCCGCCTTTTCCCGATGTGATGACGATCACTTCACCCACAGGCATTCCTCCTGAAAGTTCTGCTTCATTGTAGCATAAAACCCGCAATCTTGCAAGCATTTTTGTGCAAAGATACTAAAAAAACTTCCCCCGGACCTGCGTCCTTTCCACAGGATGGGACAGTTTCCCCCCCGAAGCTCCTCCGGGGGGCTTTGGGGCTTGTCTGGCCCCTTATCGGCCTGGGGCCGCGGCCCCTTCCTTCATCTTTGCCCAGCTGCGGGGGTAGCGTTCGGGGGTGGGGGCTTGTTTGTGGACCGTCACCAGGCGGTGGAAGATGTCCGTGTCCGGGAGCTTATAGTCCATGACGTAGGGGGCCTGACCACCTAGCTTGGCGATGAGGTCTCGGGCCGCGTCGATCTCCTGGTCCGTCTTGTTGCTCTTCATGGCCAGGAACAGCCCCCCTACCTTCACGAAGGGCAGGCACAACTCTGCCAGCACCGGCATGGAGGCCACCGCCCGGGAGACCACCACGTCATATCCCTCCCGCTGCTCCTCTTCCCGGGCCAGGACTTCTCCCCGGCCGTGGCAGAAGGCTTCCACGCCCTGGGGCATCTCCAACGCCTCTTCACACAGGCGCTGCAGCCAGTCTAAACGCTTCTTGGTGCTGTCCAGGAGGGTCAGGGAGATGGTGGGTTCTAAGATCTTCAGCACCAGACCCGGGAACCCCGCCCCGGTGCCCACATCCAGCACCCGCTTATGGGGAAAGGCCCGGGTGGGGAGGAGGGCGGCGCTGTCGAAAAAGTGCAGCCGGATCACCTCCCAGGGGTCGGTGATGGCCGTCAGGTTCATGACTTGATTCTGCGCCAGGAGGGCTTCCAGGTAGCGGTCCAGCCGCTCCAGCGCCCTCTCGTCGGGGTTCAGGCCCAGCTGGTGCAGTCCCTGGGCCAGATAGTCCCGTTGTTCCTTCGTCATCGCTCAAAACTCCAAGATCGCGCCGGAGGCCAGGGAGTAGGTGTACATGATCACCAGAAAGACCATGAAGGCCACCCCCGCCCAGGCCAGCAGGCGGGCCTTGCGGCTGTATCCCTTCTCTGGCTCCTGAGGGCCGCGCTTGTCCTTGTTCTCTTCCATTTCGGGCTCCTTTCCTGGCCGCTTCATTTTCTTTCGTGGGGAGAAATACTGGGTCCGCAGAAGTCAAACTGTCCACCGGATGTCCCTTCATCCGGGGGCACTTAACCGGTGGGCAGACTGCCCTCTGCGGACCCTATGGTACTTTTCTCTCTTTTCTGTGGCCCACGAAGACCGAAAAACCCACCAGGTCGCCCCAAAAGGATAATAGAGAAAGTCCCTGCGCGTGGCGCACGCAGGTAAGAAAGGATTTCTGGGGTCGGTGGGCTTTTCGCCCTTCGCGGGAGAGGGGCTGCCCAAACCAATCGTGGTGGCCGAAGGGCCCACCAGGGAACCTTAGGCCCAGCCCAGGGTGGTTAAACCATGACACAGGGGCATATCGAAATAAGGAGGACCTTCTTTTCTGAAATATACGCGCAAAAGAGGGATTCACTCGTACAAAAAAAACCTGTGTCACGAGGGGATGGACTGGACGGTCGGTCGGTGGGCTTTTCGCCCACCACGAATGGCTTGAACAGCGTATGAAGGAGAAGATTTGAACCTTTGTCGGAGTGTGGGGCCGACGAAGAATCAAAGCGTACTGATGACCTCCCGGCCTCCCATATACTTCTGGAGAACCGGAGGGATCTTCACGCTGCCGTCGGCGAGCTGGTTCTGCTCCACCATGGCAGGGAAGATGCGGCTGGTTGCCAGACCGGAGCCGTTGAGGGTGTGCATCAGCTCCAGCTTGCCGGTGTCTTTCCGGCGGAAACGCATATTGCCCCGACGGGCCTGATAGTCCCGGGCGTTGGACACGGAGGAGACCTCCTTGTAGCCGTTCATGGAGGGGATCATGATCTCAATGTCATAGGTCCGCGCCATGGAGGCCGAGCAGTCCCCTGCCGCCAGCTTGACGGTACGGAAGTGGAAGCCCAGGTCCTTGACCAGATTCTCGGCCTTGGTCACCAGCTCGTCGAAGGCCTCGTCGGAGTCCTCCGGGCGGGTGTACTGGAACATTTCCACCTTATTGAACTGGTGGCCCCGGACCATGCCCCGCTCCTCGGCCCGGGCCGACCCGGCTTCCCGGCGGAAACAGGGGGTGTAGGCAAAGAGTTTTTTGGGCAGGTCATCCTCACTTAAAATCTCGTCCCGGTAGAGGGAGGCCAAAGCCGCCTCGGCGGTGGGGAGCATATAGTGGGAGCGGCCGTCGGTGGGGTTTTGGATCTTAAACACCTCGTCGGCGAACTTGGGGAATTGGCCTGCGGTCTCCCCGCACTGGTACTCCAGCATGAAGGGGGGCAGGGCGAACTCGTAGCCGTCGGCCAGATGGGTGTCGATGAAGTAGTTCAGCAGGGCCCATTCCAGCTGGGCGCCCAGGCCCCGGTACATCCAGAAGCCGGAACCCGCCAGCTTTACCCCCCGGGGGTAGTCGATGAGGCCCAGATTGGTGCACAGGTCCACATGGTGTTTGGGCTGGAAGTCGAAGACCTGGGGCTCGCCGAAGTAGCGCAGGGGCTCGTTGTTTTCCTTCCCGCCGGGTTTTAAGTCGTCGTCGGGGAGGTTGGGCAGCGCCAGCATCATGGCGTGGAACTCTGAATCCACCCGGCGCAGCTTTTCGTCGTTGGCGGCGATGACGGCCTTCAGCTCCGCCATGCGCTGGAAGACAGGGGCGGTGTCCTCTCCCGCCTTCTTCATCTGGGGGATGCTCTTGGACACTTTATTCTGCTCCGCCTTCATCTGCTCTGTGGCAAAGATGATATCCCGACGCTCCTTGTCCAGGGTCAGGATGCGGTCGATCTCCCGGTCGCAGTCAAGCTCTTTACGCTTTAGCTTCTCTTTGATTTTATCGGGGTCTTCCTTGATCTTTTTGATGTCCAGCACGGGACGTCACAACCTTTCGCGGCAATTCCAAATGTTTCACGTGAAACATTCCATGCCTTCTTGTATCTCTATCCATTTGCTTCCTGCGCCTTAGGGCAGGCGCTGGCAAATCTCTTCGTAATCCTCTTTAGGACTGGCCTTCCCATCCACAGCAGCCTTGTCGGGGAGCTGCTTGTTCAAGCCGGTGGCCTCGAAGGCGTCCCGAAGCTCGGCGGCCTCCCAGTAAGAGCGGCTCATGGCCCGCTGGATCTGGCGGAGCCATTCCACGGCCTGGACCTGTTCCTGGGCGGTCTTGGCCGCCTGGGACTGGTTTTTTAGGGCCGCTTCGGTCTCCTTGAGCTGGTCCCGCAGGTCCGCCACCTGTAATTGCAGCTGGGCCTTGGAGCTTTGCAGGTCCGCCTGCTGCTGGGTCATGGAGTCGTTGAGCTCCAGCAGGACCTCATGGTTGCGCTGCTGCATGAAAAAGCTGATGAGCAGCAGGGCCAGGGCGGCGGCAAAGAGGATAATCAAATAATGCGTGATGGGTTTGCTGCTCTTCTTCCCCTCCTGGGGCACAGCGGGAACCGGGGTCTCGTCGGGCTTCACGGAGCGGCCTCCCTTCCGGTACGGATCACTTTCAGCGCCTCCATCAGGGCTTCCAGGTCCTCCTGGTCGTAATACTCCAAGGTGAGCCTGCCTTTTTTCCGGCCTTGGGCGATGGTCACCCGCCGGCCCAAGCGGTCGCTGAGCTGACGCTCCGCGCTGCGGTAGTAGAGAGCCAGGGGCGCTTCCTCCGCCTCCTCCTGGGGGGGCTGCTGGAGCCGCCGGACCCGGTCTTCGGTGGCGCGGACGGACAGCCCCTTCTCCAGCACTTCCTTGGCCAGGGCGATCTGCTGCTGGGAGTCGCTAAGCCCCAGCAGGGTCCGGCCATGTCCGGCGGAGAGTTTTCCCTGCTCAATGAGCCACTGGACCTCCTGAGGAAGGGACAGCAGCCGCAGGGCGTTGGCCACTGCGGGGCGGGATTTGCTCACCCGCTGGGCGGCTTCCTCCTGGGTGAGGCCGTAATCCTGGATGAGAGTGCGGAACCCCGCCGCCTCTTCCATGGGATTCAAGTCCTCCCGCTGGAGGTTTTCGATGAGGCCCAGTTCCATGACCTTCCGGTCATCGGCTTCCAAAATCAGGGCGGGGACTTCGCTGAGCCCGGCCAGCCGGGCGGCACGCCAGCGGCGTTCTCCGGCGATGATCTGATAGTAGCCTGAGGCCAGGCGGCGCACGGTGAGGGGTTGTATGATCCCGTGCTGGCGGATGGATTCTGCCAGCTCTTCCAAAGCCGCCTCGTCAAACTGTTTCCGGGGCTGGTTCAAGCCCGGCTCCACTTGGGAGATGGGCAGCGTTACGGAGCCGCCCTCCTGACTGTGGAGGCCCGTGTCGCCCAAGAGGGCGTCCAGGCCCTTGCCTAAGCCCATAGCCCCTTCACCTTCCTTTCCCTGCCGTCTCCTGCTTCGGGACGGGGTTTCGTTCCAAAAACTCCTCCGCCAGCTGGCGGTAGGCCAAGGCTCCCCGGGACACAGCGTCGTAAGCACTCACCGGCTTCCCGTGGCTGGGCGCCTCGGAGAGGCGGACGTTGCGCGGGATCACCGTGGAGAAGACTTTGCCGGGAAAATGACGCTTCACCTGCTCCGCCACTTGGAGGGAGAGGTTTGTCCTGCCGTCGTACATGGTCAGCAGGAGCCCCTCCACGTCAATGGCGGGATTCAGCCGGCCCTTCACCGCCCGGATGGTGGAGATCAGGTCGCTGAGCCCCTCCAAGGCATAATACTCGCATTGGACGGGGATGAGCACCGTATCCGCCGCGCACAGGCAGTTGAGGGTGAGCAGTTCCAAGGACGGGGGACAGTCGATGAGGATGAAGTCATACGCAGCGTCCAAAGGCTCCAGCGCCTTGCGCAGGAGGAACTCCCGCCCTTCCAAGTCAATCAGCTCCACCGTGGCCCCGGCCAGGGCCTTGTTGGCGGGGAGCAGGTCCCCGAAGTCCGTGGTGACCACGGCGCCGGCCGCCTGGGCGGTGCCCACGATGGCCTCGTATACTGTGGGGAAGGCCGCGACCTTATCCACCCCCAGGCCGGAGGTGGCGTTGCCCTGGGGGTCGAAGTCACAGAGCAGCACCTTCGCTCCCGCTTCATAGAGGCAGGCGCCCAGGTTCACACAGCTGGTGGTCTTCCCTACGCCGCCCTTCTGATTGGCGAAAGCAATGGTCTTTGCCATGACGGACCTCCCCATAGTTTTTAGTATCCGGTGGATTTCCCCTATTATACGCCATCCTGCCGGATTTTGCAAGCCCTCCCCGAAAAAATTTCGGCGTGTTTCACGTGAAACATTCCCCGTTTTTTATCTCCCGGCGGGGCAAAAAACGACGCCGTCCCCCTTGACAAATCGGGGGACGGCGGGTATACTGTAGCTAAAGGGTAGGCCCTAGCGGCTGTTCCCATTTCAATCTAAATAAAAGAAGTTTAGACCGCCATGGAAGTCGGAAGCCGGGCGGTCACTTCTTTTTGCGTCTGTTGCGCCTACTTTTTCTGATCAATGTAAGTAACGTGACCAGATTCAGCACAATAAGGACAATCTGACCAACGTCATCAATACCGGTGAAATTGATATAGATGGTCATATCCTCACCCCCTTTCCAGGGGGCAAATACTCTGAGAAGACTACTGCCCCCCTCTTATGGATCTAGGGGACAACCGCCTTGTGGACTGACGTCCTGTCGCCAACAGTATGGCCTCATTCTACCACGTTTCCCGGTCCTTGGCAACCGTTCCCCAGGAAAAAAGGGGAAACACCGCGAAAAAACCAAAAGAGACGGAGCGTGCTTTTCAAAAACACGCTCCGTCTCTTTTTGCGTCCCGGCGTCAAACCCCGATGTTTCACGTGGAACATTCCTTGCTCTGGGTCCTCCCCTTGGGGATGCGGATGGTCAGGAGGATGTGATCCCCCTCCTCCTCCCGCTTGCACTGGGCATCCACCCCGGCGGAACGCATCACCGTCAGCCCGTGGTCCACAGTGTTCAGGAAGAAACGCACGTCCCGGATGAACAGCGGCCGCCGGGGCCGGGCCGGAGGACGCTCCGCCGCCTTGAGCACTTCCTCCACATACTGCTCCGTTCGGGACACCGTCCAGCGCTCCTTCACCACCCGCTCCGCCGCGGCCAGCTGGGCTTCCGCCTCCGGCAGGCGCAGCAGGGCACGGGCGTGGCGCTCCGTGAACCCGTTCCGGCGCAGCAGCTCCAGGGCCTCCTCCGGCAGGCGCAGCAGCCGCAGCTTGTTGGCCACCGCCGACTGGGACTTGCCCACCTTCGCCGCCGCCTCCTCCTGGGACAGGCCGTAGACGGAGATCAGGCGCTCCAAGGCCCGGGCCTCCTCCCAGAAATCCAGGTCGCGGCGCTGGAGGTTCTCGATGAGGGACAGCAGGCAGGAATTCACCCGGTCCACCTCCACCACCAGACAGGGCACCTCGGACAGACCGCAGAGCATCGCCGCCCGCAGACGCCGCTCTCCGGCGATGAGTTCATAGTGCCCGCCCCCCAGGCGGCGCACCGCCAGGGGCTGCAGGATCCCGTGGACCCGGATGGATTCCGCCAGCTCTGCCAAGGCGTCGGGCTCGAAGATCTTGCGGGGCTGGTCGGGGTTGGGGGTGATGGCGTCGGGGGAGAGCATGGTGACCCGGGGGCTCTCCAATAGACCTCTTTTGTATAGGACCGGCATAGCTGGGACCTCCTCTCTAGCATAGCCAGATTTTACCACGGCCCCAGGGGGGAGAAAAAATCCTTTCTGTCGGGATGGCCGCAAAAAAAATTTCCGCTCTGGTGCTCCGTGGCAGGATATGCTATAATAGGGAGAAATCCGACCCCCGCCCCGGTCCCGCGACCTGGCCCGGGTCTCAAGAAAGGTGGACGCTATGAACGATCGTAACCAACGCGGTATCTCTCTCCTGCTGGCCCTGCTGCTGGCAGCCTCTCTGACCCCCAGCGCCGGGGCCGTCCAGGAAGAGCAGACGCCGCCTGCCCCTCCCACCCAGGGCGAAGCCCAGACGCCCCCGGGGCAGCAGACCCCGCAAGATGAGACCACAAAAACCCCCGTCCCCACGGCCCAGGACCGGCTGCAGCTGGCCCAGACCAGCGTCACCCGCTACGCCGGACAGTACCAGAACATTGACCTGGTCGCCCCCTCCGCCAAGGTGCTCCGGGGCAGCGAGGACGTCACCGCCGCCTATGCCATCTCCTACGCCTGGAAGATGGAGGGCCAGAGCGGCACCATCGCCGGACCTACCCTGCGCACCACCCCGGTGTACACCGGCCAGGAAAAGGTGACGTGCATCACCACCGCCACCGCCCAGGACGGCAGCGGACGCGTCCTCACCGGAGAATGCGTCTTTGTGGTGGAGATCCTCCCTGCCACCGCCGTGGGCGCGGTGCTGCGCTTGGGGGACGGTCCCCAGGCCATCGGCACCCTGAAGGACCTGGCGGAGGAAAAGACCCTGGTGGAACAGCTCACCAAGGGCGGCGATGACCTGGACTCCGCCCCCGCCATCGACGGCCTGAACTATTTGATCTTTGATCTCTCCACCGTCCAGGGCCGTAATACCGGCACCCTGGGGGCCAAGGACGACACCCCCTATTACCTCAACGGCGAGGAGGGCACCGCGCAGCTCTCCCAGCTGGTCTTCACCCCCGCCGCCGCCGGGACCTACACCGTGAACTTCCGAGCCTACGGCAGCGAGACCTATTTCGGCCGTCTGGAATTGGTGGTCACCGCCGACAGCGGCCCCTCCATCCCCGGGGTGGACGGCAAGACCCTCAGCTGCGACAGCGCCGGCTGCTCCTTCAGCGGCTCGGACTTCTACGACGCCGGCGCCGAGGACCCCGTGGTGGCCCTGCGCTTCGGCCAGCCCGCCTCCGGACGCCTCCAGCGGGGCTTCGCCAAGGAGGACATCGTGGGGGATGAGCTTTACTACACCGACGACGCCGCCGACGGCGCCTATCACATCTCCACCCTCACCTATATGCCCTACGCCAGCTTCAACGGCCTGGATACCCTGCCTGTGACGTGCATCACCCGCTCCGGCCAGAGCAGCCAGCGCAGCATTACCATCAACGTGGAGTCCAAAGACCACTCCGACCAGTTCAAGGACATCACCGCCTCGGACGTGGGCAACTGGGCCGCCAACGCCGTGGACTTTGCCTATAAGCATAAGCTGGTCAGCGGCGTGGAGGCGGACCGCTTCTCCCCCAACAGCTCCATGACCCGGGGGATGCTGGTGACGGTGCTCTACCGCGCCGCCGGGAGCCCCCAGGCCGCGGTGACCTGCAACTTCACCGACCTGGAGGAAGGCGCTTATTACTATGACGCCGTGGTGTGGGCCAACGCCCATGGCGTGGTCAACGGGATCAGCGCCGAGCGCTTCGGGCCGAATCAGCCCGTCAGCCGCCAGCAGATCGCCGCCATCCTCCACCGCTACGCCTCCGCCATGGAGGCGGACGTGACGGTTCCCGAGGGGGCCAGCCTGAGCTACTATACCGATGCCAAGAAGGTGGACGGGTATGCCGAGACCGGAATGCTCTGGGCCACCGCCAACGGCATCATCTCCGGTACCGCCAGCGGGACCCTCTCTCCCCTGTCCAACGCCACCCGGGCTCAGGTGGTGGTGATGCTGCACCGGTATCTGGCCCGATAAGCCGCGCTTTCGTCAGAATAAAGCCCAAAGCACAAAGCCATGACGGCCGCCCGTCATGGCTTTGTCGATTGGTCAAAAAGGCAGCGTCAAAACAACATATTTGAAAGGCCCCCGCCTGCCGCCTGCGCATCGACAAATCCCTTCCCCTATGGTATAATGTCGGAGAAAGACACCAGCGCACAAGCAAACGAGCAAAAGGAGGAAACACCATGGCAAAATCCATCACTGTCGAGATCAGGAACCATGAATACCGCATCATCGCCGATGAGGACGCGAAGTACATCCAGGCCTGCGCTGAGATGGTCAACATCGCCTTGGAAGAAGCACTGAAGGGGACCACCCTCTCCCTGTCAGACGGGGCGGTCCTGGCGGCCATGAACCTAGCGGACCGCTGCTGCAAGGAGCGTCAGGTCACAGACAATCTCCGCTCCCAGCTGAAGCAGGCCCTGGACGACAACGCCCGGCTCTCCCGGGAGATGGGCCGCAAAGACCCGGGCCGCCGGCCCAAAGCCGAAAAAGGAGGCGAAGAAGAATGAAATACCTAGAATTGCTGGCCCCTGCCGGGTCCCCGGAGGCTCTGCGGGCGGCGGTCCAGGGCGGCGCGGACGCCGTATACCTGGGCATCGAAGAGATGAACGCCCGCCGGGGCGCCAAAAATTTCAGCCTGGACCAGCTGGCCCAGGCGGTGGAGTATTGCCATCTGCGGGGGGTGAAAGTCTATCTGACCATGAACACCCTGCTCAACGACCGGGAACTGCCCCAGGCCCTGACCCTGGGCCGGGAAGCCCAGCGCCTGGGCATCGACGCCGCCCTGGTCCAGGACCTGGGCGCGGCGAAACTGCTGCGGGAGAGCTGCCCGGACCTGCCCCTGCACGCTTCCACCCAGATGACCGTCTGTGATCTGGCGGGTATCCAGGCCTGCGCGCAGCTGGGCCTGTCCCGGGTGGTGCTGGCCCGGGAACTGCCCCGGGAGGAGCTGGAGACCCTGTGCGCCCAGTCCCCCCTGCCCCTGGAAGTCTTTGTCCACGGGGCGCTGTGCCAGTGCTACAGCGGCCAGTGCGCCTTTTCCGCCGTGGTGGGCGAGCGCAGCGGCAACCGGGGCCTGTGCGCCCAGCCCTGCCGTCTGCCCTACCAGCAGGCGGGGCAGACGGGGTATCCCCTGTCCCTGAAAGACCTCTGCCTCATCGACCAGCTCCCCCAGCTGCGGGACATGGGCATCGCCAGCCTGAAGCTGGAAGGACGGATGAAGCGCCCGGAGTACGTCTACTGGATCACGAAGATCTACGCCGACGTCCTGCGGGAGGACCGCGCCCCCACCCAGCAGGAGCGGCAGATCCTCACCGACGTATTCTCCCGGGGCTTTACCCAGGACTACTATCTGGACCGGCCCGGTCCCCAGATGCAGGGCACCCGTCCCGACAACCCGGCGGAGCCGGAGGAGCTTTTTGCCCAAGCCCGCCGGGCCTACACCCAGGAGGAGTGCCGGCAGGTGCCGGTGACCCTGGCCGCCATAGCCGCGCCGGAGCGGCCCCTCACCGTCACGGCCAAGGATGCCGACGGACACCAGGTGGTGGCCATGGGCAGCCAGCCGGAGCCTGCCCAGACCCGGGCCACCAGCGCCGCCCAGCTGGAAGCCCAGCTGAGAAAGACCGGCGGCACCATCTACACCCCCGCCGCGATCCATGTCAACGCCAGCCCCGGCCTGTCCATCCCCCTCTCCGCCATCAACGCCCTGCGCCGGGAGGCCCTGACCGCCCTGGATCTGGCGCGGACCACGCCCACCCACTGGAACGAATGCCCCGACTATACCATCCCCCACGCCTCCTCCCTGACGGTGGACGCGCCCCGCTTTTCCGCCTTCGCGCACCGGCTGGATCAGCTGAGCCCCGCCCTGCTGGAAGGCTGCGGGCTGGTCTATCTGCCCTGCCAGGAGATCGCCGCCCATCAGGACGCCGCGGCCCAGCTGGTGCGGGATTGGCCCCAGGTCCAGTTTGCCGCCGCCCTGCCCCAGATCGTCTGGCAGCGGGAGCAGCCCCAGCTGCGCGCCCAGCTGGAAGCCGCCAAGGCGGCGGGGATCTCCCAGGCCCTGCTCACCCACATCGGCCAGCTGGCCCTGGTGCGGGAGCTGGAGCTGATCCCCCGAGGGGAGCACAGTCTGGGCCTGTTCAACAGCCTCAGCGCCCAGGTTTTGGCGGATATGGGCCTGCGCTCTGCCGCCGGGAGCATCGAGGCCCGGTTGGAACAGCTGCGGGATCTGGAAAAGCCCCTGGAGCTGGAACTGCTGGCCTATGGCCGCCTGCCCCTGATGACCACCCAGCAGCCTCTGTTCCGGGACGGTCCGGCCTTGGAGGACCGAAAAGGAGAGGTCTTCCCCCTGGCCGAACATTGGGGCGGACGCACGCAGCTGTATAACAGTCATGTCCTCTGGTGGGCGGACCGCTTGGAAGAGCTGTCCGGCACCGGCGCGGCCTGGCTTCGCCTGCAATTTCTGGAAGAGAGTCCCGAGGACTGCGCGAAGGTCCTGCGGGCCTATCAGGCTGGGGAGGCCCCGCCGGAAGGGTTCACGCGAGGATTGTATCGCCGCGGCGTGCGATGAATGCCCTGCTTTCCAGCTTGTGCGGGACAACGAAAAGCCCCAAACGCCGTGGTATCGCGGCGTTTGGGGCTTTGTCAATCTTCTAAGGTTTTTTGCAGGTTGTCCATGATCTCGGCCAGCTTGGCGGCCTTCTTGTCCGGGTCCTCCTCCTCCACCATGGCCTTCAGGCTGCTGAGGAGAAAGCGGACCCAGCTTTGAAACTGTTTGTCTGTCATTCCCATGACCGATCCCTCCTTTTACCCAGGGGATTATCTTTATAATAATTATACTCGCCCAGGAGGGTTTTGTAAAGCCTCACCGCGCCACCAGCTTATAATAAGCCCGGGCGGTGATCCGGTAGACCAGGAAGTAGAGCAGGGCGAACACCGCCACCGTGACCCCCCCGATCCCCAGCAGCAGGGGCAGGTCCCACAGGTTGAACAGCAGCAGCAGCCTGCGGATCATCGGGAAGGCAAAGCCCAGATGCACCAGGGCCATCCCCAGGGGCAGGAAGAACACCGTCAGCAGCTGGGCGTTGACGCTCTTGCGGATCTCCTCCCGGCTCATGCCCACCTTCTGCATGATCTCGAAGCGGGATTGGTCCTCATAGCCCTCGGTGATCTGCTTGTAATACAGGATCAGCACCGTGGCGAAGAGGAAGACCACCGACAGCAGCGCCCCCAAAAACAGCACCGCCCCGTGCATCGCCATAAACTCCGCCCGGTTGGCCTCTCGGGAATCCACCTGGACGCTGTACTGCTCCGCCTCCGGCAGGCCCCGCAGCCCCTGGGCCAGGGTCTGGGCCAAGTCCGCCTCCGCCGCCGGGTCCAGGGCCGGGTCAAAGGAACACTGCCAGACGGGATGGAGGGAAAAGCGGGCGGCATACTCCGGCAGGGCGTTGAGCCGCTCCACGATGGCCTCCAGCTCTCCCTCCCCCACCACCAGGAAGATGGAGGGAAAATACTCGGCTGTGGAACCGGCGATGGTGATGGTCCCTTCCATGGGCCGCACCAGTTCCAGGGGATACACCCCGCCCAGGCTCAGCTGTCCCGGCTCCAGGCCATAGACCAGGGCCTGCCCCGGCTCCAGGGTCTCCTGGCGGCCGAATTCACGGTTGTAGTCCTCCAGGGGGCAGAGATAGACATCCCGAAGGTCCAGCTCCAGCGTCCCCAGGGGGTTGATCCCCTCCAGGTCGGTGCGCAGGGTCTCCCCCTCCAGGACCCCGGCCATGGACACGATGGTGTTGGTATGGACCTGCTCCGGCATCACCTTCTCCTGGGTGAGACAGGCGTCGATCTCCTCCCGGAGGGACGCTCGCAGGGACAGGCCCGACATCTCCTCCAGATCCACCCGGATATTCATGGCGTAGGGGTAGCGGCTTTGCAGGCTGCTCTCGGTGCCGAAGTACAGGCAGCAGGAGCCCACCATCATCACCAGCACCATAGTACACAAAATGCACACGCTGGCCAGCCCCGCCCCGTTGCGCTTCATCCGGTAGGCCATGGAGGACACCGACACGAAGTGGTGCTTTTGGTAATAATACCCCTTGTTCTTCTGCAGCAGGCGGCACAGGGCCACGGACCCCGCCAGGAAGAGCAGGTACGTCGCCACGATCACCACCCCCACCGCCGCGAAGAACCAGGTCAGGGCTTCGATGGGGCTTTGGATGCTCACCGCCACAAAGTAGGCGCCCCCCAGCAGCACCAGCCCCAGCAAGGCCACCAGGTAGTTGGCCCGGGGCGGCTTCTCCCCCACGTTCTCACTGCGCAGCAGGCGGATGGCGCTGGAACGGTGCAGCTGCCGCAGGCCGTTGAGGTACAGCAGACAGAAGATCCCCCCAAAGAACAGCAGGCAGCTGCGCAGGGCGTTCAGGTTCACGAAGAAGTGATAGCTCCCCGTGTCCCCCACCAGGCGGAAGAGCAGCAGTTCCGAGAGCTTGCTCAGGCTGATGCCCCCCGCCAGCCCCAGGACCATGGCGGCGGCGAAGAGCAGCACCGTCTCCAGCAGCAGCAGCAGGCTTAGATTGCCCTTGCTCAGGCCCAGGATGTTATACAGGCCGAACTCCTTTTTCCGCCGGCGCATGAGGAAGGAATTGGTGTAAAAGAGGAAGATCAGGGCGAACAGCCCGATGATAACGGTCCCCATGCCCAGGCTGCTCTTCACCACCGCCCCGCCCCGGACCGTCTCCAGGGCGGGCAGGTCCACCAGATAGCGCACGATGTAACACATCATCACCATCCCCGCGCAGGTGAGGAGGTAGGGCAGATAAAAGCGTCCGTTCTTGGCAAAGCCGCTCAGGGCCAGCTTGGGATAGAGCTTCATGCCGGCTCACCTCCCGTGGAGAGCACCGTCAGGGTATCGGCAATTTTTTGATAGAACTGCTGGTTGCTGCACTCCCCCCGGTAGAGCTGATGAAACACCGACCCGTCCTTGATGAACAGGACCCGTCCGGCGTGGCTGGCGGCTTTCACCGAGTGGGTGACCATCAGCTGGGTCTGTCCCAGGCGGTTCACCTGGGCGAAGAGGTTCAAAAGCTCGTCGGTGGACTTGGAGTCCAAGGCCCCGGTGGGCTCGTCGGCCAGGAGGAGTTTGGGCCGGGTGATCAAGGCCCGGGCCACCGCCGCCCGCTGTTTCTGGCCCCCGGAGACCTCATAGGGGTATTTTTTCAAGAGCTGGGTGAGGCCCAGGGTCTGGGCGATGGGCTCCAGACGCCGGCGCATCTCGTCGTGCTTCTGCCCGGAGAGGACCAGGGGAAGATAGATGTTGTCCTCCAGGGTGAAGGTGTCCAAAAGGTTGAACTCCTGGAAGACGAAGCCCAGGTTGTCCCGGCGGAAGGCCGCCAGGTCCCGCTCCTTCACCTGGCCCAGGTCCCGGCCCTCCAGGCGGACGGTCCCCTCCGTGGGCTGGTCCAGGGCCGCGATGATGTTCAGCAGGGTGGTCTTGCCCGAGCCGGACTCCCCCATGATCGCCACATACTCCCCCTTCTCCACCGAGAAGGATACGCTGTGCAGGGCTTGGACCCGGGTGCCGCCCAGGCGGGTGGTGTAAATCTTTTTCAAACAGGATACTTCTAAGATCGCCATGTGCGCTGGCCTCCTTTCTTTCTGGCCTTAGTATAGCGCGGCGCGGCAGGCTGTACCATCGTTTTGGGTGACGTTTTCCCTGGTTTTTGTGACGCTTTTGTAAGGGTTTTTAAGAGATGATAAACACCCGCCCCCGGGGCTGTGGGGCGGACAGCGCCGGGGGCGGGAACGCGCTTGGTTTTTTCCGCTGAAAAACAGAAACCGCCACCCCGCCAGGTGACGATTTCTTGCTAAAATAAAATTTCACCAAAGGGGCTAAGCCGCAGACAGGCAGCCCTTCTGTTTTTTTATTATAGCCCCTCCTCGGCTCCCTTGTCAAGCCCTCGTGTTGTTGGGACTATCACACCCCTCAAAGATCCATACTCAACTGCTCCGCGCCCTGGTCCTCGGCCTTGAGCAGCGCCCCGGCCGCCGGCAGGCTCCGGGCACGGTAGCGTCCCTGGTTGACGATCTTGCTGTCTTGCAGGAACTGCGCCGTCTTGACGGTGTGATTCCTCTTCAGCGTCATCACCTGCACCCCCTGGGTGCTGCGGGTGGTCTTCTCCGGCACCTCCTGGGAGGGAAAGACCAGCGCCCGGCCCTCTGTGGAATAGAGCACCAGCTCCGCCTCCTCCCGCAGCGGCAGGATGGCGCGCAGGGGACTTTTATCCGAATAGGCTCCGGTGAGCTTTTTCCGGCGGGTCACCGTCTGGTAGGCCCGCAGGGGGACCCGGGCCGCCTTCCCGTTCTCGAAGAAGAATAGCAGCGCCCCGGCGTAATCCCCCGCCAGGATGGCAAAGCGGATGCTCTCCCCCTCGTCCATCTCCAGCTTGGCCGGGAGATAGTCCCCCAGGACACTGGCCTTGCTGTCGTCAAAGGTGTGGACCCAGGTTTTATAACACTGCTGGCGGTCGGTAAAGAGCAGCAGCTCCGCGGCGTTGGTGGTCTCGAAGTGGTAGGCGGGGCCGTCCCCCTCTTTATACCGCTGCTCCCCAGACATCCGAAGGGACTGGGGGGTGATTTTTTTGAAATACCCCTCCCGGGAGAGGAAGAGATGCACCGGATAATCCGCCACCGCCTCCAGGGCGGGACTGTCCTTGGGCAGGTCCTGGGCCTGGATGATCTCCGTGTGCCGGGGCTGGGCGTACTTTTTGCGCACCTCCTTCAGCTGCCGGATGATCTCCTGACGGATGCGCCGGGGTTTTGACAAAAGGTCCTTCAAGTCCTCGATGTCCTTTTGCAGCTGTTCCTGCTCCGCCGTGCGCTTGAGGATGTACTCCTTGTTGATGGTGCGCAGGCGGATGTCCGCCACATACTCCGCCTGGACCTCATCCAGGGAGAAGGCCTCCATGAGGTTTGGCACCACCTGGGCGTCCTGCTCGGTATTGCGGATGATGGCGATGGCCCGGTCCATGTCCAGCAGGATGGCCTCCAAGGCGGTGAGCAAGTGGAGCTTGTCCTCCTTCTGGCCCAGGGTGAAGCGGGCGCAGCGGGCCACGCAGTCCGCCCGCCAGTCGGTCCAGCGGTCCAGGATCTCCCCCACGCCGCAGACCCGGGGCATCCCCTCCAGCAGGACGTTGAAGTTGCAGGCAAAGGAATCCTGCAAAGGGGTGGCCTTGAAGAGCTTCTGCATCAGCACCTCCGGGTCCGTCCCCCGCTTCAAGTCAATGGCCAGCTTCAGACCGGACAGGTCCGTTTCGTCCCGCATATCCGAAACCTCTTTGAGCTTCCCCGTTTTCATCAGCTCCGCCGCCTTGTCCAAGATGGCCTCCACAGTGGTGGTGTAGGGGATCTCATAAATTTCAATGAGGTTCTCTTCCTTGACATACCGCCACTTGGCCCGGACCTTGAAGGACCCCCGGCCGGTGCGGTAAATATCCGATAACTCCCGGCGCTCATACAGGAGCTGGCCGCCGGTGGGGAAGTCCGGGGCTTTGAGGGTCTCCAAAAGGTCCGCCTCGGGGTCCTGGATGCGGGCGATGGCCGCGTCGCAGACCTCTCCTAAGTTGAAGCCGCAGAGGTTGGACGCCATCCCCACCGCAATCCCCATATTGGCCGACACCAGGATGTTGGGGAAGCTGGTGGGCAGGAGCTGGGGTTCCGTGAGGGTGCCGTCGTAGTTGGGCACAAAGTTGACCACATTCTTGTCGATATCCCGGAAGAGTTCCTGGCAGATGCCCTCCAGCTTGACCTCCGTATACCGGGAGGCGGCGTAGGCCATGTCCCGGGAATAAACCTTGCCGAAGTTGCCCTTGGAGTCCACCGGCGGGTGGAGCAGAGCACCGTAGCCCTTGGAGAGGCGGACCATGGTCTCATAGATGGCCTGGTCGCCGTGGGGGTTGAGCTTCATGGTCGCCCCCACCACGTTGGCGGACTTCGTCCGGTTCCCGGTGAGCAGCTTCATCTGATACATGGTATACAGCAGCTTGCGGTGGGAGGGTTTGAAGCCGTCGATCTCCGGGATGGCCCGGGAGATGATGACGGACATAGCGTAGGGCATATAGTTGATTTCCAGCGTATCCGTGATAGGCTGTTCTACCACCTGACCGTGCAGGCCCATGACCCCTTCCGGGTCTGGGCGCTTCTTGTCCTTGGGTGCTTGCTTTTTCCGTGCGATTGTCAACACATCCTTTCAGGAGGAGGGGCGGAAAGCTTTCGTCCACCTTTCACGAAAGGTGGCGGGTCCAGGGCAGAGCCCTGGCGGAGTCCAGAGGCGGAGCCTTTGGCGGGCGAAGCCCGGATTCGGCTTGCCGAACCAAACCGTTTCCACTTAGCCTATCCCATTACGAAATATCCGCCAAATCCAAATACTTGTATCCATTCTCGGCAATATGATCCTTCCGCCCCTGGGCATTCTCCCCCAGAAGCAGATCAAAGACTTGGGCGGTGCGTTCCGCCTCCGAGGGCATGACGCGGATCAAACGCCGGGTCTCAGGATTCATAGTGGTCATCCACATCATCTCGGGGTCGTTCTCACCGAGACCCTTGGAGCGCTGGATGGTGATCTTCTTCTTCCCGATCTCCTCCAAAATGTCCGCCTTCTCCTTCTCCGTGTAGGCAAACCAGGTCTTCCCCCCGGACTCCATCTCGTAGAGAGGGGATTCCGCAATATACACATACCCCTGCTCAATCAGGGTAGGCGTCAGCCGCCAAAGCATGGTGAGGATGAGGGTCCGGATCTGGTAGCCGTCCACGTCGGCGTCGGTGCAGATGACGATTTTGCTCCAGCGCAGGTTGTCCAGATTGAACAGAGAGAGGTCCTTGTTGTGCTTGTCCTTGACCTCCACCCCGCAGCCCATGACTTTGAGCAGGTCGGTGATGATCTCGCTCTTAAAAATCTTTCCATAATCCGCCTTGAGGCAGTTCAGGATCTTCCCCCGCACAGGCATGATCCCCTGGAACTCCGCGTCCCGGCCCAGCTTCACCGAGCCCAAAGCGGAGTCACCCTCCACGATATACAACTCCCGCCGGGACACGTCCTTGGTGCGGCAGTCCACAAACTTGTGGACCCGGTTGGCCAGATCAACCGCCCCCGCCAGACTCTTGCTCTTGATGCTCAGCCGGGCCTTCTCCCCCGCCTCCCGGCTGCGCTTGCTGACCAAGATCTGCCGGGCAGCCTCCTCCATAGCCTGGGGATTCTCCAAGATGAACACCTGCAGCTGCTCTTTGAGAAAATCCGTCATGCTCTCCTGGATAAAGCGGTTATTCACCGCCTTCTTGGTCTGGTTCTCATAGGAGGTCTGGGTGGAGAAGTTGTTGGAGACGAAAAGCAAGGTCTCCTGAATGTCCGGCCAGGTGATCTTCCCCTCGCTCTTGCTGTACTTGTTGTTCTGCTTCAGCCAAGCGTCGATGGCGGAGAGGAATGCCGAGCGCATGGCCTTCTCCGGCGCGCCGCCATGCTCCAGCCAGGAGGAGTTGTGGTAGTGCTCCACCGCGCGCACCGCCGCGCAGAAGCAGAAGGCGCAGGAGAGCTTGACTTTATAGTCCGGCTTGTCCGCCCGGTCCCGGCCCACCCGCTCTGTGCTCCAGAACTGGATGGGGGTGCGGGCTTCCTCCCCCGCCAGCTCCGCCACATAATCCGCGATGCCGTGCTCGTAGGTAAAGACCTGTTCCGTGAACCCCTCCTCCCCTTCGCTGCGGAAGCGAAAGACAATGCCGGCATTCACCACCGCCTGCCGGCGCAGGACATCGGTGAAATAGTCCTCGGGGATGTCCGTCTGGGTAAAGACCTCCAGGTCCGGCAGCCAGGTGATGGAGGTGCCGGTCTGCTTCTTCTTGGCAGGGGCGGCACGCATCTCCCCCACCAATTCACCCCGCTCAAAGTGCAGCTCGTAACGCTTGCCGTCCCGGTGGACCACCACGTCCATGAAGCGGGAGGCGTACTGGGTGGCGCAGGCCCCCAGGCCGTTGAGGCCCAGGGAATACTCATAGCTCTCCCCGGAGGCGTTGTCGTACTTGCCCCCGGCGTAGAGCTCGCAGAAGACCAGCTCCCAGTTGTATTTGCCCATTTTCTCGTTCCAGTCCACGGGACAGCCCCGGCCGAAGTCCTCCACCTGGATGCGGCCGTCCCGGTACCGGGTGAGGATGATCTCCGAACCATAGCCCTCCCGGGCCTCGTCGATGGCGTTGGAGAGGATCTCAAAGACAGCGTGCTCACAGCCCTCCAGGCCGTCGGAGCCGAAGATGACGCCGGGACGCTTGCGCACCCGGTCGGGGCCCTCCAGCATGGAGATGGAGTCGTTGCCGTATTCCTGTTTCGTGTTTGCCATGTATGTTCTCCTTGCTCGTGTGTGTTTCTATCTTACCCATTTGTCCCTCCCCTGTCAAGCCAGGAGACAGAATGCCCCTTTCTTCCTGTTTCTTCCCGCTCCTTCGTCTGGCGGGCACGGAAAGGAGCGGCCTAAGCAGACCGCTCCCTACCATTGTCTTTGTCGTTTTTCTGAGTTTATGTCATACAGGACTGTTGCAGCTTCTCCACTTCCTCCAGGGGCAGACCGATACAGTTGGCGATCACTTCCAGTGGCAGCGTCCCTTCCTTTAAGAAGTTGATGGCGTTCTCGATCATAGTCTCTTGGCGGCCTTCTTCCTTGCCCTCCTGCTTGCCCTCTTGAATGCCCTGCAGCCAAAGCTCTTCCATCGATCTACACATAGAAATGCTCCCCTCCTTCGTTTCCTTATAAAACCGTATCTTATCCGCCAGCACAGGATAGTGCATCTCCTCCGGGTCCGGACACGCAAAATCGTGCATCAGCTTCCCCAAAGGCGTCTCTCCCCGGTATGCCCCGTTGACGTACACGATATGTGTCCCGTCATCCACAGCCTCCTGGGTATCATAATTATACCGTCCGATGCGGTACAACGGCAATCCCCTGCGCAAAACATCCTTCTCCGTGATAAAAATCACATAGGTCTCGGGCAGCTGGTCAAAATCCGCGCCCTTCTCCAACAGGCCCACATCCATCATGCTGCAATGGTACCGCGCGCGGCGAAACCCCGCGCCACGGTTCTCCCGCTGGATCTCGATGTCGTAAACGGTCCCCTTGCTGTCCTGGGCCCGCACGTCCAGGCGTACCGACCGCTTCCTCAAGTTTTCCACAAATACCTGCGTCTTGACCTCCAGAACCTCCAGGTCCGGCTGCTCCAATATGATCCGCAAAACCAGCTCCACTGCCTTTGGGTCATCCTCAAAGCACTTGGTCATGAACTCGTCGTCCAGCAGGCGGAATTCCTTTAACCGTCTCCGGTACTCCTGCTGGCGCAGGGCCGCCTTCTCTGCCTGGTTCATGCGGCGCACACCTCCCCGGGACCTTCCCATCTCTATGGTATCATCGTATCATAATCCCGTCGGTTTTGCAATGCTCAATACCAGAAGGGCCAGCCGTAGCCGCCGCTGTTATCCTGCTGCTGTTGCTGCTGCTCCTGGGCCAGCTCGGCCTCCTTGGCCTCCACAGCCTTCTGGTACAGCTCCTGCCGGGCGGGGGTGGATTCCTCCAAGGTGACCTTTACCTCCAGGTTCTCCCCGCTGCGAAAGACGGTGAAGGTCACGCTCTCCCCCACCTCATATTCCTTTACGGCGGAAACCAGCTCGTCGGCGCTCTCCACCTTCTCGCCGTTCACCGCGGTGATGATGTCGCCCTCCTGCAGGCCGGCCTTGGCCCCGGACAGTTCCGGCGCCGCCACCGTGATCACCGCCCCGGCGGGGACCCCGTAGCTCTGGGCGCTCTGGTCCACGTCGTTGAGACCCACGCCCAAGAAGGGCTTCCCGGTGACGTAGCCGTCGGTGACCAGGGAGGCCACCATCTCCGCCACGTCGTCCACGGGGATGGCAAAGCCCAAACCCTCCACGCTGGCGCCGGCGCTGTAGCCGCTGCCGGAGTATTTGGCGGAGACGATGCCGATGACCTCCCCGTGGAGGTTGAACAGCGGTCCGCCGGAGTTGCCGGAGTTGATGGCGCAGTCCGTCTGGATCATGTTGATCTTCCGGCCGTCGGACATGGTGATGGTCCGGTCCAGGGCGGAGACGATGCCGGCGGTCTCGGTGAAGGTCAGCTCCCCCAGGGGGTTGCCGATGGTGAGGACCTCTTCCCCCACCCGCATGTCGTCGGAGGAGCCGATGACCACGGGCTTGAGGCCCTTGGCGTCGATCTTGATCACGGCGATGTCGTTGGACTCCTCGCCCCCCACCAGGGTGGCCGGGTAGGACTTCCCATCCACGAAGGTGACGGTGATGTTGTTGGCCTCATCAATGACGTGGTAGTTGGTCAGGATGTAGCCGTCCTCGGTGATGACGAAGCCGGAACCGGCGGCGGCGGTCTTCACCTGCTGGCCGAAGATGTTGGTGCCCACGATGTCCACGGTGATGCCCACGGTGGAGCCCACATAGGCGTCGTAAATTTCCGCCGGGGTGAGTTCCTTTTCCGTGTCCACGGTTTTGGTGTTGAGCTCGGCGGCGGTGCGCTGGCCCACATACATGGTGGTCCCGCCTCCATAGCGGATGGCCTGATAGGCCGGGTAGACGCTGCCGCCGGCCAGGGCGCAGACCAGGCACAGGGCGATGATCTTTCCCGCGCCCCGCTGCCGGGGCCCTTTTTGGGGACCTTTGGGAGGGCCTGGGGGGGTGGCGTCCTGCCAGCCCTGGTTGTAGCTGCTGTTGTAATCCTGGAGCTGAGGGGTGTCTCCCCAGGGGTCGGGTCCTTGCCAAGCGTTGTGATTGTGATCGTTCATACTCCATTGCCTCCTCGCGCTTGCGTTTGTCTTAGTCTATGGTCTGGGGATGTCCCCTTAGTACGAGGCCAGTATAGTTTGGATTTATGAAGATTTCGTGACATCCCCGTAAACTAATTTTAATAAAATCGCGGCCGGAAAATGGACAAGAAAAAAACCGCCTGTGAACAGACGGTTCTTCTTGCCTTGGCAGAGGGTCTCACTGCGGGATCTTGTTCAGCCGCAGGGTCAACTTGCTCTTGCGATTGGCCGCTGTGTTCTTGTGCATCAGACCCCGGGCCGCAGCCTGGTCCACAGCCTTGACGGCCTCAGCGTATCTCCGATCGGCCTCGACGCGGTTGCCTTCACTGACGGCGGCGTCAAAGTTCTTCAGCTTCGTCTTCAGGGCAGACTTCGCGGCTTTGTTCCGGGCGGCCTTTGCCTGATTGACCAGGACACGCTTTTTTGCAGACTTAATATTCGGCAAACCAAACACCTCCTCCGATTCCTTGCAATCATTTGATAAAGTCCTGTGCGAGACTGTATTCTATCACACTTTCCCTTGAATTGCAAGCCCTTTCCTGGAAAAATCGAAACTTTTGCATACTTTCTCCCTGGGGTGCAAAGCCTAGATTTATCCTTATGATTCACCCACCAGATATGGTGGAGGCAGGAGGGCTTATGAACAACGGCAGGAAGATCGACCTGGCCCTGGAGGCCAGAGAGTGGGCGCAGAGCGCCCAGAGCGGCGCGCTGCGGGGGGTGCGCTCGGAGGAGACCACCGCCTTTGGCTACCCCCTCACCCGGGTAGAGATCGTGGACGAGCAGGGGGAGGCTCTGCTGGGCCGGCCCCGGGGGAACTACCTCACCTTAGATCTGCCCCAGCTGCCCCAGCAGCGCGAGGAGCTGCTGCGCTCGGCCCGGGCGGTGGCGTCCATGCTGGAGGACCTGCCCAGTCTGCCCCGGGAGGGCACCGTCCTGGTGGCGGGGCTGGGCAACCGCCGGGTGACCCCGGACGCCGTGGGGCCGAAGACCATGGACAGTTTACTGGTCACCCGGCACCTGATCCAGACTTTGCCGGAGCAGTTCTCCTCTCTCCGGGCCGTGACGGCCCTGGCCGCGGGGGTCACGGGGACCACCGGCATGGAGAGCGGAGAACTCATCGGCGCGGTGGTGGAGCAGATCAAGCCCAGCTGTCTCATCGCCGTGGACGCCCTGGCGGCCCGGCGGCAGGAGCGGGTGTGCCGGACCATCCAGATCTCCGACACGGGCATCGTCCCCGGCTCCGGGGTGGGCAACGCCAGGATGGCGTTGAACCAGGAGAGCTTGGGGATCCCCGTCATTGCCGTGGGCATCCCCACGGTGGTGGATGCCGCCACCCTCTGCATGGATCTTCTGGAGGCCGCCGGGGAGAACGATTTTGATCCCGCCGTGTTCCGCCAGGAGGGGGCGGAGTGGTTCGTCACCCCCAGGAACATTGACAGTGAGGTGGATCTGCTCTCCCGGGTCCTGGGCTTAGGGATCAGCACCGCCCTTCACGAGGACTTCTCCGCGGAAGAGGTGGAGGCTTGGGTCTGGTGAGGGGCAGGACAAAGGGACAGCGCCCCGGCATTGGTGTGCCGGGGCGCTGTTGGTATGTATAGAGGCGCTCACTCTCGAATACTGACGATCCTGGCGTCGCCGTTCCAGCCCACGTTGGCTCCAAAGCCCTCAGCGATGGCCCGGACGGGGACCACCGTGCGCCCGCCAATGATACGCGGGGCCACGTCCAGGGTCTTGGTCTGGCCGTTGACGGTGAAATTGGTCTGGCCCACGGTCATCTTGATGACGGTGCTGCCCCGGGTGGCGGTGACGCTGCGGGTGGCGTCGTCCCACTGGACCGCGGCGCCCATGGTCTCAAAGATGGAGCGCAGGGGGACCATGGTCCGCCCGCCGGTGATAACGGGGTTCTGGCCGTACTTGCCAAAGGAGACCCGCCGGCCGTTGTAGCGCACGTGGATGTCGGAGTCCACGGAGGCGTCGTCGATCACGGACAGCTTGTCCTTGGTCTTCTCCCTGCTCGCGGCATAGGAGCTGGGATTGACATAAACGATGAGCTTAGGGGCTGACCCTCCGTACTCCATGCTCCCCTCCTTTACGCTGGAGGGGATGGTGAGCGATTCCAGATTGTCACAGTTCATAGCGACATCTGCCAAATAGGTCACCGTGTTGGGGATGATGAGGTCAATGAGGGAATCACAATCCCGGAAAGCATCCCCTTCCACTCTGGTAACACTGCGGGGAATCTCGATTTCCTGCAAGGCTTTACATCCATCAAAGGCCCCAAACGAAATGGTGGTGACACCGTTGGGAATGTTGATGGAAGTCAACGACTTGCAGCCTTCAAAGGCGTACCTGCCAATGGTCTTGACGCTGGCGGGCAGCTGCAGCGATTTGAGTGCCGGACAGTTCTCAAACGCCTTCTTTCCAATTTCCTCCAGCCCTGCGTTCAGGGTAACGGTTTCCAGCGACTTGCAGGCATAGAAGGTATCATAATCGATTTTCTTCACCCCGGCAGGCATACGGAAGGAGGTAAGCGCACTCCCTTGAAAGACACTCGTACCGAGATTGGTCACGCTGTCCGGCAAGTCTATGGTCGTGGCTTTCGTGGAGAGGAAGGCGTTATCCCCCACCTCTTTCAGGTTATTGGAAATCCGGTAAGTGGTGGCAGTGCAGCTTGAAAAAGCGTAGTGATCCAGAGAGGTAATGGAGTCCGGCATGGTAACGCTGCGCGCCTTGACGGAAGCGAACGCGCCGCTGGAACTCGGACGGCCAATGGCGGTCACTGGACAACCACCCAGGGTGGAGGGAATGACGATATCCACATCGTCCCCCTGAGGGCCAATGTACTTGTGGATGGTCGCCTGATTGTCCTTGATGGAATACTCAAAGGTCCCATCCTCCAGGGCGGCGGCGCTCACAGGCAGCAGCGCGGCGCACAGAACCAGGGACAACAGCAGGGGCAGCACTCGTTTTCTCATAAAAAATCCTTCTCTCTTATTTTTGGGCTTCCCAACAAAAGGGAACCTGAAAAGTATACCACGTCCGGCGGAGGCTGTCAACGAGGACACAACCTTCAAAGACCCTGCCGCCCTCAGAGATGATCTTCCTGGGTAGGCAGGTCGTTGCTGTCCTCCCCGTCCCCGGGCAGCGGTTCCTCCCCTTCCGCCGGGGGGAGCACATCCAGACCGAACTTTTCTTTCAGCATGGTCAGCAGCGTTCCGTCCTCGCTGAGCCGGTCCCGCTGGACATAGAGGGTGGTCTCCTCCCCCTCCACGGTGACGGTCTGCTCCACATATTCTACCTCACAGGCGTGCAGGGTGTTCCAGATCATCCGGGCGGCGTTGTCCCGGCTCAGGGGTTTGTCCCGTTCCAGGCCGGTCAGGCCGTCGTAGAGGGCGGCGGCGGCGGCTTCGTGCTCCACATTCTGGGCCCAGAGGGGGCCGTCGTTAAAGCCCTCGGCTTTGGCGTCGTAGCCCAGGGAGACCAGGAGCATTTTCGCCGCCTGGGTGGCGGTGACGCCGCTGTCGGGGGCGAAGCGGCCGTCTCCCATGCCGCTGACAATGCCGTTGGTGGCGCAGTAAGCGATGTAGTCCTTGGCCCAGCTGGAGGCGGTGTCGGTGAAGGTCACCTTGTTGGGGATGGCCTTCAGGTCCGGCTCCGTTCCGCCGTTCACCGCGATACAGATCAGCTTGCACATCTGCGCCCGGGTGACGCCGCCCTGGGGACGAAAGTCCCCTTCCGGGTAGCCGCCGATGATCCCCAGGCGCACGCAGCCGTCCACGGCCTCCTTGTGCCGGATCTCCGCCTGGTCGGTGAAGGCCGCGGCGGCGGCGGGGAGGGTCAGAGCCAAACTCAGGCCCAAGCTCACGATACTTTTCCAAATCTTCATGTCCGTCTCCTTTTCTCTGTTATTTCCGGCTTCGGTTTGTATAAAAATTCACTCTACATCCAGCCGCTCCCGGGGCAGGCGCAGGCGCAGCACCGTCCCCACCCCCACCTGGGAGGAGGCTTCCATAGAAGCCCCCAGCCGCCGGGCCGCCTCCTGGCAGAGGTACAGTCCTAAGCCCGTGGCCTTCTGGTCCGCCCGGCCGTTGTAGCCGGTAAACCCCCGCTCAAAGATCCGGGGCAGGTCCTCCGGGGCGATGCCGATCCCGCTGTCCTCCACCTCCAGGACCCCCGCCTGGACGCGGATGGTGATGGCGCCCTTTGGGGTGTACTTCACCGCGTTGGAGAGCAGTTGTTCCAGGATGAATCGGAACCACTTCTCATCGGTAAAGGCCCGCTCCTGGGTCCCGTCATAGTGCAGGCGGATGCGCTTATGGATGAACTGGGGGGCGAAGCGGTGGATGCAGGCCCGGATGGCCGGGTCCAAGGCCACCTCCCGAAAGACGTAGTCGCTGCCCTCACTTTGCAGGCGCAGGTAACTCAGGACCATGTCCACATACTGCTGCACCCGAAACAGCTCCACGCACAGGGCCCGGTTTTGGGCGCTGTCCTCCTCCTGCAGCAGCATCCCCATGGCGGCGATGGGGGTCTTGATCTGGTGGACCCAGGCGGCGAAGTAGTCCAGGGCCTCCTGTTCCCGGGTGCGGTCCTGGGTCCTCTGGGCCTGGGTTTGCTGGAAGAGCTGCTGGGCCAGCGTGGTCAGCTCTGTTTCCGCCGGGGTTTTGGGGGGCGGCAGGCGGCTTGGGTCCATGTGATGAAGCACCAGCACACGCTGGCGGTGGCGGCTCCACTGCCGGAGCAGGTCCAACCCCAGCACCGCCGCGCCCAGGAGCAGGCACAGGGCTCCCGGGTACAGCACGGCTTCCAGGGGCAGGCCGTACAGGGCAAAGACCACGGCGAAGATCCCGCCGCACCCGGCACAATAGCCCACCACGGCCCCGCGGCTGCGCAGGTAGTGTTTGAAAAATCCCGCCATGGCCTCTCACTCCACGATATACCCCGCCCGCACCCGGGTGAGGATAAAGTCCGTCAGGCCGATGCCCTCCAGCTTTTTCCGCAGGCGGGTGACGTTGACGGTGAGGGTGTTTTCTTCTACATAGCAATCCATCTGCCACAGCCGGGTCATCAGGGTATCCCGGCTGACCACCTTCCCTTTTTGTTCCAGCAGGGTCTGCAAGATGCGGAACTCGTTGCGGCTCAACTCCAGCTGCTTTCCCTGGTAGCGCAGGGTATTGTCGTTGAGGTTCAGCACCGCGCCTCGGTGTTCCAAAACGGGCAGGGTACCGCTGCGTTCATAGCTGCGGCGCAGCACCGCCTGGACCTTGGCGGTCATCACACTCAGGTCCACCGGCTTGGCCAAAAAGTCGTCCCCGCCCATGTTCATAGCCATCACGATATTCATCGTATCCGACGCGGAGGACAGAAAGACAATGGGCACGTTGGACCGCTTGCGGATCTCCTGGCACCAGTGATACCCGTTGAAAAAGGGCAGCATCACGTCCAGGAGGACCAGCTGGGGGTCGAACGCCGCAAAAGTCTCTGCCACGTTTTGGAAGTCCTCCACCGCCTGGGCCTCATAGCCCCATCGCCGCAGCTCAGCGCACAGGGAGGACGCCATGGAAGCGTCGTCCTCCACCACCAAAATTCGGTACATGGCTCAGCCGTAGGGGCGCACCCGGAAGCTGGCCCCTAAACTCTCCGCCAAGTGCCGGCAGGCCGCGATTTCTTCCGGGGTTTTGTCGTAATCCACGATGGTCATGGCGACTTTGGGGACGTATTTGACCGCCTCCCGGACGAAGTCCAGCATGGCGTCCCAGGCTTTTTCCCCGGAAGCGGGACGGGTCAGGCGGACGTATTCCTCCGCGTTGGAGCCGTTCAGGGACACGGACACCGCGTCCAATCGTCCGGCCAGCTCCGGGGCAATGTTGCGGTGGTGGATGAAACTGCCGTGGCCGTTGGTATTCAGCCGGATGGGGGGTAAGTCCGGGCGTTTGGATGCCTTCAGCTGGTCGCAGATCCACAGCAGATCGTCCACCCGGCAGGTGGGTTCCCCGTAGCCGCAGAAGACGATTTCCCCATATGGACTGAGGTCTTGGGCGAGGATCTCCTCCAGGACCCTTTCTTTCCTGGGTTCCTCCTTCAGCCAAAGTCCCCCTAAGGCGGAATCCTCCTCATCCCGGATACAGAACACGCAGCGGCAGTCACAGCGATTGGTCAGGTTGATGTATAAACTTCCATAGTATTCATAGGTCACGATATCGCCTTCCATAGGGCTGTCCTCCTTTCGTTGGTGTATATATTAAATAAGGTATGGTCGGGCAGGCCCGATCCTGGCTCCGCCAGCCAAGGGGCCTTGCCCCCTGGACCCCCGCGCGGGGCTCCGCCCCGCCCCCGCCACCGGACTGTCACGCTACGCCTGCTCGCTGATGCGGTTCTAAGCCCCTCCGGCTCCGGCGGACCCATCCGGGACCTTCGGTCCCTCCTTGGGCTCCGCCTGCGCTCCGGGTCTTAGCCCGCTGCTCGCGACGGCTCCGCGCTTCGTTGAAAAAGGTGGACGAAAACTCTAATTGATAGCAAACAACCGTTTTCCGTTCTCCGTCGTAATGCGCACCACTTCCTCCACCGGCAAGCCCTTGATCTCCGCGATGGTTTCGGCCATGCGGTAAACGTAGCGGGAATCGCAGCGTTTTCCCCGATACGGCGTCGGGGCCATATAGGGGGCGTCGGTCTCCACCATCAGCCGCTCCAGCGGGACGGCTTGGATGACCTCCGGGGCCTTCCGGGCGTTTTTGAAGGTGATGGTCCCGGTAAAGGACAGGTGCCAGCCCCACTTGATTAACTGCTTGGCGTCCTCCGCGCTGCCGGAGTAGCAGTGGAAGACGCCGCGTACCTGGGGGAAGTCTTGGACGATGGCCAGGCAGTCTCCGTGGGCTTCCCGGTCGTGGACGATGACGGGGAGGTTTAACTGGGTCGCCAGGGTCAGCTGGGCCCGGAATACTTCTTTTTGCAGGTCCCGGGGGACTTCTTTCCAGTAGTAATCCAGGCCGATCTCCCCGATGGCTTTCACTTTGGGGTGGCGGGTGAGGCGTTCTAGTTCTGTTAACCAGTTTTCCGGCAGATTCAGGGCGTCTTCGGGATGTACCCCGGCGGCGGCGTAGACGTGGGGATATCGCTCCGCCAGGGCGATGGCCTCCCGGGAGGTGGGCAGGTCACAGCCGGGGCACAAAACAAGGCCCACCCCGGACCCCGGCAGGGCGGAGAGGACTTCGTCCCGGTCGGCGTCGAAGGCCCGGTCGTAGTAATGGGCGTGGGTATCGAACAGCATGAGCTTCACACCCCCTTGTCCCGTTCCGGCACATGGGCGATGGGATGGACCCCCCGGCTGTCGCTGAGCGCCTCCTGGTCCAGGACGGCCTTGGGGTCGGCGTCCCGGAGGTGGAGGAGTTTTTCTCCCAAGATCTGGGAGAAGCCGGACATGAGGACGGTTTGGATGATGAAATCCTCCACGGCCTCCTCGCTGGCCTGGGCGCTGAGGATATCCTCCCCGGCGGCCCGGGTCTGGGCGGTGTAGAAGGTGCCGACTTTCTGCACACGGTGGATATAATTGGTGTAAAAGTTGCGCACGGTTTCCTCATCCTCCCCGGTGGGCAGGAGTTTTTGCAGGCTGCTGATGCTGGTGCCCTGTTTTAGGGTAAAGATCATGATCAGGTAGGCGATATGGATGCGGTAATACTTCCGTTTTTCCGGGGCCGGCATGACTTTCAGGCGGACGTAGTTGTTGATGGTGGTGGAGGTAACGGGTTTATCCTTCTGTTCCTCCACGGGGATGAAGTCCAGATATTGGCCCAGCAGGGCGATGACCTGATCCATATACAGGCCGATATCGGGCAATTCTTTCCATTCTGGGAGCTTATAATGGTTGAGGTAATTTTCCCAACGCAGGAGCTTATGAGCCACCAGATCTTTGTCATAACGCATAGCTCGCTCACTTTCCGGACCCAAGGGTCCACGCATGACGCGTCTCGAATTCTGATGATGTTGCTGTTATTGTACTATAAATCCCCGCCCACCACAACCGCCTTTCCTATTTTATTTTCATCTTTGTGGTATGAAAAAATTAAATTCCTTTTGCCTTGAATTTGATAAATTCATATAGTATACTAACGCAAAAGAGAAAAGGAGGGGCATTCATGACAGATCAGGAATTCTTTTCTCAGCTCTTCCAACAGGAGTACGGCACCCTCTTGACCTACGCACGTAAAATGCTCAGCCTGCATGGGACCTTCGTCAACACAGATGACGCGGAAGACGCCGTACAAGAGACCCTAATCCTAGCGTGGAAGAAATCCGAAGAAGTCCGGCAGCGGGAAAACCCCGGGGCTTGGCTGATGGAAGCATTAAAATATGTATTATTGCACATGATTCGCGACGACCGGAACATCATAAAAAGGCTGGCCGCTGTTTGCGTGGAACTAAACCCAAACGACCACTTCCCCGCCCCAGGGGCCAGCCTGGAATTGGAGGGCATCACCACCCCGGAAAACCTGCTTCTCCTGCGGGAGTTCTACCTAGACGGGGAGACTTATGAAACGCTTTGTCTGAAATATAACCTAAAAAAGTCCGCTTTGGCCATGCGTTTGAGACGGGCGAAAGAGGATTTCAAAAAAAATTACGAAAAAATTGAGGAACCCAGTGAACTTTCCGCCAAAAGTGGGAATGTATTAAGAGAAGGGGGTGTAGGCAATGAAAAATGAGCACACCAACTGGGAAACCCTTTCCACCCCTGCCCTGGAGAAATTACTTTCCGCAGACTTTTTGTCCGACGAGGACAACCTATCTCCAGAGGAAATCTACAAAATCACGGAGGTGATCACGAAAAGAGAAAAGGAAACCAATACCTCGCCCCAGGTGGACGTTGACGCTGCCTGGGAAACCTTCCTGGCACGCATTGCGGCCGAAGAAAACACCGCCCTTGACCATGACGGTGAAACCGAAACGGATATCATTCCCTTCCAACACCCCCAGGAAGAGGAGCGCATACCAAACGGGAAAGGCCGCAAAAAAATTCGTTGGAATATATCCGTTGCAGCGATTCTTTGTATCTTAGTTGTGGTTTTCGTGGTTCCAGTTAGCGCAAGCGGGAGACTAGAGGACTTCGTGCGGTGGACCACCGACACATTTTTCTATCCATCTTCTACAGGAAATGATCAGATTCTCAATAGTAAGGAAGTATACGAAACGCTGGAGAATACAACAGATAAATTCACGGCTCTTCCTATATTGCCAAAATGGTTTCCAGATGGAACAAAAGTTGGAACAACCTCAGTAGATACAAATGATGCTTTTACTTCTATATCAACTGATTTTTCTATCGGAGAAAATGACTTTTACTTTTCAATACGAGTGATAAACTCTGCCGATTTCGGTATCTCCGAGATAGAAAAGAATGATGGTCCTGTAGAAGAATATGTTGTAAATGGTATTTCCCATTTTATCATGGAAAACTATGAACAAAAAATCATTACATGGCGAAATGGCAATGTTCAATGCACCATTTATGGATATCTTTCGACGAATGATCTAAAAAAAATGGTCAAATCAATTTATGAATAACAAGAGGTGCTCTCCATGAAATTAGTAAACAATATTTTTCTTCCCTTGTTCCTTTTGTTTGTACTCTCGTTTAACATAGCAGTCCCATCTTATGCGGCTACGGTCCCTGAACCGGACGCTGATGTTTATGCCAGTCGATTTTTTACAGAGAAGTATGCTACCGCTTCCGCAAAAGGAAATGGGATCGTTGCCTTTTCCTACAATGTGGTTGCAACTGGCACTATGGACCGGCTTGGTGCGACGCAAATTACCATTTATAGACAAGCAGATTCTGGATCTTTTACACCGGTTTATGCTTACAACTTAAGCAATAAACCAAATCTGATGAAAAGTAATGTAGGGAGTGCAACTTCCATCGTAAACTATCAGGGGACGGTGGGAAAGTATTACAAAGCACAGATCACCCTTCATGCGACAAAAAATGGTTCCAGTGAATCGACCTCTATATACACAAATGTTGTCAAAGCAACTTAAAAAAATAGCATGGAATCTTCCCCGCTTTACTTTTTGCACTTTTTTTGAGAAATTTCCAAAATCGAAGTGAACTTTCCGGGAAAAGTGGGAATGTAGTTAATAGAAGGACATAAATAAGAGATTTATTTTTCCTTCTTTCTTCCCAGAAATCGGCCCAAACAACAATCCCCGCAGAAAAATAAAAAATTTCGTAAAAGGAGTGAACTTTTCGCCAAATCTGGGAATGTATTAGTAGAAGGACATAGAGGCGAGACCAGCCCGCTTTAGACGGAGAATAGAAAGAAGGAGAGGCTTACCAAATGATAAAACGGTAGAAGTACACAAGAACCTATGATTCATGAAAGGAGAAAATCATGAAAAAACGTATGATGTCTATGGCTCTGTGCCTGTGTATGGCGCTCTCGCTGGCGGTCCCTGCTGGAGCAGTTAATCTTTCTAAACCGGAAAACGAAACCCTTACATTGAAAGGCTTTTCCTATAATATGGACGGAAGCAACATTGATAAGGATTATTCGTATACGGTCGATGCAGATGTGGTAATTGACGGCGAAAGCGCCTATGTTTCGATTGAAGATGCTCCGGATGAACTGGCGCAATATGACCTGACCAATCTGGAAATGGAAAAAATCGACGATACCGCTTACATTCATAGATTGAATGATGATGTCGAGGTTTTTCTTGAAAAAACAGAAACTGACTCGACACTATTGGATATTATTGTGAACGATCGCGCCTATGCTTTCGGTGGGGATCGTCTCGATAAGGTTACTGAGTTTATCGAGACGAAAAATTCTAATACTACGCCCGATGTTGTTAGCATTGATCCAGGTACATCTATTTCTCCAAGAGCAACAAATGCAGGGAGAGTAATCTCTATCTTACATAAAAAAATATTGTTTCAGGCATATTGGGATCCAGCTAAAAACAATAAATTATATATGATAGTTAATACTAAAGGATCATACTATACAGATGCACCTCTCACGTCGGTAGTTACCGGTTTGAAATTTGAAAATGGAAAAGTTCCATCTTCTTATGATATTGTTGCTACAAATCCAAGTGGTAGCACTGGTTCAAATTCGAATTTTGAGAATTTTTATCAATTCTTAGTCAATACGCTTTCTCCAGTTAAAATCTTCCTTCCCACTTACACTCCAGCTACTAAATCGTCTGCAGACGCGAATACTTTTACTTTCAACCTTGATTTTCAAGCATCCTGGGAAAGTTTAAATGGCACAGCAAATGAAAGAAACGGCATAGGAATGCGTTTATTCCTTGACCATAATGGAGTGAGCCCCGTTCCTTCAGGAAAAATTACTCTTTCAATCCGAGTAACAGCAACAGGGTATTTTACCGAAACAATGTATATATGATATGCAGGCGATCTCTGGTGTTCCAGAGATCGCCTGTTATTAAAGAAAGTGGTGTTTTCTATGAAGAGTAAATGGAAAAAAATAATCCCTATCCTTCTAGTACTGAGTCTACTATTCAATGTGGTTTTCTTATACAAATTTAAAGAACTTTACTGGCAATATTGGCAACAAGGGATTATAGGTTTGCATCATTCTGCCCTCTATATGACCACCATCATGCCCCGTATGGAGGACCCAGAGGACTGGGATAACGCCGCATTTTGCTTGGGAGAAATGTTGCAAAATGTGCGGGTGAAAGATAGAGCGGATAACTTTACGGTAGAACGGTTGATTTTTGCGGTCTCTCAGGTGAATGGTTCGCAGGACCGGATACAACTGTGCGAACAGCTTCGTGAACTCACTTTTGGCTGGGATACCGGAGAATGGACTTGCACCATGATTCGAGGGAATATAGACGAATTGATGCAATTGTGCGGATATGAGTAATGCATTCAATGAAAATTTAATAAAAATAAGGTTGACATTTGCCTTTCCATCCTTTACAATTTTTTATAGGCAATCCATATGGCCCCACAGGACAAAATTTCACGAAAGCTGTGAACTTTTCGCCAAATCTGGGAATATATTAGTAGAAGGACGTAAACGAGAGAATTGTTTCTTCCTTCTAAAGTCCCAGAAATCGGCCCACATATATTATCCAAAGAAAAATAAAGGACATGAAAGGAGTGATATTTTATATTAGATAGCTGTTATATACCAACAAACATATAGCAAATAAAGGAGGATATTATGTTTAAAAGAATTATTGCTTTGGTTCTCTGCACAATTATGTGTATTGGTACTGCATTTGCACTTGAGCCAACAGAAGTTTCCTGTAAACTTGATCCAAGTGGAAATCGGGTGAATATAGGAACAGTGCCATTTGGGCGTGCGCGGCTTACAACTTATGTAACGAGTAAGTTCAATGCTAGCAGCATAAAAAATATTTATGGAAATTCAGCGATATCGATTCATAATGAGAATCAAATATTAAGCCAACAAGAAAAAACAGACCATTACAAAAAAGACACAAATGTAAGCACCTTCTATGATCGCAACCTTTCTTTTCCAGAAATTATAATTGATTTAGTTGGATACGGTCGAGTACGACATACTAATGGCCAAGCTTATGAAAGTACTCCTTTGGTATGCCCTGCACGATTTGGGGGAAGAAACTTCTATGAACTGCGCCCCCTCAATTCTTTGAGTGCAAATGATGAAAGCATGGGTTTGGGTAATGAAAAAGCAAATGCTATAGCTACGGTAGCTAACACTGTATTTGATTACGATTTTAGCAACTATAACTATGCATCTTTTTATGATCTTTGGACAGATGAAACACTTCCTGATAACATGGCTACTATGAGAGATATTTTAATTGATGTGTTCAATGCGGGCAAAGAAGGAACACATCTTCCCTTTGGTTTCTTCTATAATGATGAATTTGCCTACACTGTAGTAGAGCAGGAGGACGGCTCCCTTGCACTGACAGAATATAGCTTATATCCTAGTACAGCTGCTACAGTGTCTACCCAGAGTGAGGATACATCTTTTGACACCCCCAGCTATGAAGTCATTGATGTTGAAGTCGCAGATGCTGATCATTCGGTCATCAACATTATGTACCAGTAACGAATATAATCTGGATAAATCTCTGTGGCCCTGCTTTTTTCATAGGGATTTATCCCTATATTCCAGACACAAAAAAGAGGTTATTTCATGTTCAAGAAAATCATATCTGGCGTGATATGCACTCTTTTCTGTGGTAGAGCAGGGCGACGGGACATTAATCCTAACGGAATATCTCTTAAAACCTGAAGCAGGAGCTACACAGAAGGAAGTTGACTACTTTGTTGTTCCTTCCTATCAGGTAGTACATCAGGAACGAAAGACAGCAGACCGAGAAGTGATTGACCTCATGTATACGGGGTAATCCATTTCTAACAAAATTGGCCCCCGGCTCAAGTGCCGGGGGCCTCCTGTTCCCCCTTCATGGAATCTTCCCCGCTTTACTTTTTGCACTTTTTTTGAGAAATTTCCAAAATCGAAGTGAACTTTCCGGGAAAAGTGGGAATGTATTAGTAGAAGGACATAGAAGCAAGGACAGCCTGCCTTTGCAGAGGATAGAAAGGAGAGTAATTCCCATGTGGGTGTAAATCTCGGTGCATCATATTCTATGTTAAAAAAGGAGATATTATAATGAAAAAGATTATATCTATGATCCTCGTTCTTTCCCTAGTGTTCAGTTTATCTGTCTCTGCATTTGCTGTTAATGTAGATGCAGATGCACAGGTATCTGACGATGTAGTGGATGCTGTCAATATAGTACTTAGTACTATGGCCGGAGAAAAAGAAGATTACGGGTTTGATGCAGATGTCGATTTTATGAAACTTCAAATTGGAAATGAAGTTCCTGCATATCAGGTTGAAAATACAAGTCTTAATGAGATAAAAGACATGGATTTTTATCCTATAATAGATGAATATGGAGATGTCGTTGCAATAGCAAAAATCATAATCGATAATAGAATATTGGCATTTGTTGATCCTACAATGTCTTTCAATCTAAACGATATTCATGAGGAAAGCCAAATTTCCATAATATTTGATGATATTGGCAGTTATTGTTGGGATGGGACATCTGCTAAATTACTTGGTGAATCTGGATTATTTGATGTACCTGAAAATACATTAGACTCTATTCCATCTTCAGCGTATGCAAGAATGGATACCTCTTCAATTACTGTAGCCCAAAATCTTGATAGTTCTTCAAATTCTGCTATGCCTGCTGGATATGATGATGAAGTAGCCTATATGGAAGTGAGTAAAGTAAAAAAACCATCTGGAAGTATGTGGTGTTGGGCAGCTTGTATGGCCAGTGTTGTAAATACTCTTAAGTCTGGAAACTACACATGTGAAAAAATGGCAAACATCTATACGACCAATCAACAACAAGGAGCTACTTCGGGCCAAATAAGATCAAGATTTTTATCAAACTTTGGATTAAGATATAGTGAAATCATTCCTGGCGTCACCGTAAGACGTGGTGATATGGTTGGGTATATTGGAAATAAAAAACCAGTCTTCGCAGTGTTTATACCAGATAATGTCACTAACCCCATTGCTCATTCGACAATTTTACGTGGATTTAATAATCTAAACAATACATTTTCCATTATGGATCCAGATGTTGGAAAATATGTTACAGGACAAATTGGATTTAAAGGCCAAAAGCCTGATCCGATTTGGGGGCGTCTTATGTATGTACAGCCTAATGGAAGTCAGGAAATGAAAATTTGTGAATATATGTATTTAACTTGATTCATTTTCATCAAGATTTAGTAGCCCCCCGGCCCCCGCCGGGGGGCTTCCTGCTTCCTCCTCATGAAAATTTAATAAAAAAGGTTGACATTTGCCTTTCCATCCTTTACAATTTTTTATAGGCAATCTCGACAGACAACCACCCCCGGCCCACCCGGCCACCGGAAGAGAGAAAGGAGCGCATCCCATGGATATACTTTATATCCTCATTAGCTTAATCTGGCCCTTCGTGTTTGTGTTCAACCTCATCAACGCCATCCGGGACGAGAGGGGCTCGATGAATTTTTCCCGGAAGGCGTCCGCAACATGGGCCGCGATTGGCTTTCTTATGGTGACCGTCTGGCCGAGTATTTTCGGCTGGATCATCACTTTGTAAAGTGAATCTTAACCGCCTCCCCTCATAACGCGGGGGAAACTCGCGGGTCGCCGAGGGCGGCGACCCCTATATACAAGGTAGGTTTCTCCCAAAAACCACGTCGGTTTCCTGGACGCGTGGTCCCCTCCACCCAATGCGCTATATGGAGGTTCACAATGAAACTAAAAAAATGTATCCCCCCTGTCCTCCTCCTGGCAGCAGAAACCCTAATTTTTCTGCTCCTGCTGCCCCAACAGCGGCAGATCATGCGGCTGACCCTGTTTGCCGCCCTGCTCCTTGTAATCCTTTTGTGTTACATCGCGCCCTTTTACGACCTCCCAAAACCCCTTTTCGTGCAGATCAGACGCTATGTTCTGCTCCTCGTCCTGGGCGCCGTATGTCTCCTCTTTGTGTCCAATGCGGCGGTGGAACGCGCCCGGTTCTATCTGCTGGAAGAACGTTATGAACAAGCGGTCACGGAGGCTGCGGAAACCCTCCCGCCCCAAGGGTTTTCCATCCTGGACGGTGAACAGACGGCCCCTTACCTTGCCCAAGGCGGGGAATTGCACTATGGAAAATCGGAAGAGAATGTACAGGTTTATTTTAAGGATCTATACACATTCTTCCAAAATACCGGACTGTTCTTCACCCAAGTGCCAAAAACTTTGCCCGATGAGCTCTCCTTCCAGGAGGTCTCCTGGTTCAATGACCACTGGGCTTATGTGAAACTATATTAAGCGCTCCCTTTGACTTTTTGGCGCAGGATGGATATAATAAAGAAAAAGGAGGGATAGGCTATGACCTCAAATCTTGCAGAACGCCCCTTTTCTCCCGACGAAGAATGGAAAGCCGCCGCTCTGGAACGCCTGATGCAGGAATTAGAGAAAGGCAGGAATTCAGGAGAAGGCATCCCTGAGCGTGAAGTCTACCGCATGTTTGGCGTGGATATGGTATGACCATCCTTTACCGTCCCGACGCCATGGAAGACCTTCGGCGCAGCTGCGACTATATCGAAACTAGAAAAACCCCTCAGCCGCTGCCGCTCTGCGCACGAAGATCTTGCGGAACGTATCTATGCTGAAAGAGACCCCCCTTATGGGAACGGACTACTTAACCCAGCTTTTCTCTTGATACATCAATACGACACGGTAGGCAGCTCACCTTGCCTACCGTGTCCCTTTATCCCCAAACCAAGCCCCCAGCACCGCCGCCGCGATCCCCCCCAGCGCCGAGCCGGAGCCCCCCTGCTCCGCCACCACCGCCAAGGCCACCTCCGGCTCCTCGTAGGGCGCAAAGGCCACCAATACCCCGTTGGCAAACTCCTCCCCCGCCACTTGCGCCGAGCCCGTCTTGGCCCCCGCCTCCACCGGCAGATCCCGAAAGGCCGTGGACAGGGAACCCTCCTGGGTCAAGGACAGCATCCCCGCCTTGATGGCCTCCAGGTTCTCCGGGGCCAGGGGGACCCGGCCCAAACTTTGGGGCGTATAGATCTCCCCGCCGCATTTTTTCAATAAATGCACCTGCCGCCGCTCTCCGCCCCCCACCAGGGTGGCCGTCATATGGGCCAGCTGGAGGGGCGTGAAGCGGTTGTTCTCCTGACCGATGGCCGCGGAGAGGACGCTGCCCTCATACCACGTCTGCCCCAGGCCCTGGGTATACGCCGGACCGGCTACCACCCCGGTCTGCTCCCCCGCCAGCTCGATGCCCGTCTCCTCCCCCAGGCCCAGGGCACGGGCGTAGCGGTTCAGGGTCTCGATGCCCAGGCGGCGGCCGGCGTCGAAGAAGTACACGTTGCAGGAATCCGCCAGGGCCTGGGACAGGGTCTCCAGCCCGTGGGTCCGGCCCTCCTCCCGGTAAAGCCAGCACTGTGGCTGGGGGGTTTTATAATAGGTATAGCGGCCGGTGTCCAGGATCTCCGTCTCCGGGGTCACGATGCCCTCTTCCAGGGCCGCCGCCGCCGTCACCAGCTTGAAGGTGGAGCCCGGGGCATACAGGCCCTGCATGGCCCGGTTCAGCAAGGGGTGGGCGGGGTCCTGGGACAGGGCCTGGTATTGACTGGAAAAGGTCTCCGTGTCGTAGCCCGGGAGGCTGGCCATGGCCAAAACCCCCCCGTCCCGCACGTCCAGCACCACCGCCGACACCGCCGAAGCCTGGGGATGGCTCTGCAAAAACTCCCCCAAAGCTTCCTGCAGGGCCTGCTGTAAGGAGCGGTCCAAGGTCAAGGTCACGTCCTGCCCCGGCTGGGGGTCCTGGGCGTAACGGCGGTTGGTGATGCGGCCCGCCCGGTCCCGCTCCACCACCCGGGTGCCGGGGGTGCCGTGGAGCAGGGACTCAAAGGCTTGCTCCGCCCCCTCCTTCCCCACGGTGTCATCCAGGGCGTAGCCCAGCGGTTCATACTGCGCCCACTCCTCCTGGCTCATAGCCCCCACCCGGCCCAGGAGATGGGGCGCCAAGGTCCCGCTGCCCTCCCGGCGGACGGTCTGCAGGAAGCGGACCCCCTCTAAACCCTCCTCCTGGACCCGGGCCAGGAGACGGTCCGGGGGATCGGCAATGGCCCCGCCGCTCCACTCCACCCCCTCCTCCCGGCACAGCCGGCGAAGACGGGCCAGATCCGGGCTGTCCTCCTGGGGGATCAGGCTCCAAGTGCCGCGGTCCTGGGCCAGGATGTTCCCCCGGCGGTCCAGGAGCTTCCCCCGGGCGGCGGGGACCTCCTCGATCTGGGCGATGCTGCGCTGGGATTTTTGGTAGTACGCCGCCCCCGCGCTCACCTGTAATTGCCATAACAGGACGAAAAATCCAGCCAGGGCCAATAAAAAAAGCCCCGCTCCTGTGTAAAGACGTCTTGGCATCCCGTTTCCTCCCCTGGTATTTACAAAGATCGAACCCGCCGCTTTCGGGGCCGCTTTTCCCAAAAGCACAAAGCGCACACCAGCTCCGCCAAGGGCAGGCAGGCCAGGGACAAGAGAAAGGATGTCCCCAGCAGGCGGACACTGATCCCGCCCCACAGGTGCAGCAGGCACTCCAAAACCGCGTACAGCGCCAGCCCCGGCAGGCACAGCAGCCAGCGCCGGGGCAGCGCCTCCCTCCCGGTGGGAGAGAATCCCCCCGTCCATCCTCCCAGGGCCGGGAAGAGGGCCAGCGGGGTATACCCCTGTCCGGCGCAGAGCCAGAGCAGCCCCGCGAAGCCTCCCAGAGCAGCCCCCGCCGTGGCCCCCAAGCGCAGGCCCAGCAGGCAGACCACCCCGGGCAGGAGGGGGACGCGCCAGGGCGTCACCGCCGAGAGCAGTCCCTGGAGGAAGCACGCCAGGAGAAGGCAGATCCCCCCGCGAAGCCAGCCCTTCATGACGCCGTCCCCCAGGCCGTCACCACGAAGACCTGTCCCAGGGAGGACAGGTCCGCCGAGGGGGTCACCACCCCCGTGGAACGCAGTCCCCCCGGGTCCTCCTCCAAAGAGGTGATGGTTCCCACCAGCAGCCCCGGGGGATAGCGGCCCCCCTGGGCGAAGGTCAAAACCCCCTCCCCCAGCTGCACCCCTGTCCCCGGGCTGAGAGGGGTGAAGATCAGCTCCCCCTGCTCCATCCGGTCCAGGCGGCCGGAGAGGGCCCCTAAGCCCTCCGTCTTGCTCCCCTGGGCCGCCAGGGTGAAGGCCGGGTCCGTGATCAGGGTCACTCTGGCCCACTGCTCCCCCACCTCTGCGATGCGTCCGATGAGGGCTTTTGTCTGGTCCACCACGCACTGCCCTTCCCGCAGCCCGGCGTCGCTGCCCTTATCCAAGGTGACCTCCGCCCGCCAGGGGTCCGCGCCGCGGGAGAGGACCCAGGCGTCGGTGAGGTGCAGGGCGTTCTGTCCCTCCTCCAGGTCCAAAAGGGCCCGGAGACGGGTGTTCTCCCCCTGGGCCAGCTCCCCCAGACGGGCCTCACGGGTGAGGCGGAGGTTTTCTTCCCGCAGGGCCGTGTTCTCCTCCCGCAGGGCGTCTACCGAGGCGAAATAGCCCAGGACCCGGCGGGCCTGCTCTCCCGCCAGGGCGTACACCCGCTGGAAGGGACGGGATATGGTCTCCGCCGCCTCCCGCACCGGGCCAGGGGCCTGGGGAAACACCGAGCCCAGGGCCAGGGCCAGCAGGCTCACCGACACCGCCGCCCCGGTGATCCAGATCCAACGACGTCCTCCCTTCACGCTTCCTCCCTTTCCTCAAATCATCGCCAGGGGGACAGGCAGTCCACCCCGAAATGTTTTAGCATCTTCCCCAGACGGCACAGGGGCAGGCCCACAACGTTGCTGTAGTCCCCCGAAATGCCGGAGACGAAGAGGCTCCCCAAAGCCTGGATGCCATAGGCCCCCGCCTTGTCCAGGGGCTCGCCGCTGCGGACATAGGCCGCGATCTCCCCCTCATCCAGGGGGCGGAAGGTCACCAGGGTGTGCTCTGCCTGGGTGAGGATCTCCTCCCCCCGGCACAGGGTCAGCCCGGTGCAGACTTCATGGGTCCGGCCGGAGAGGCGGCGCAGCATGGCCCGGGCCTGCTCCGGACCGCTGGGCTTGCCCAGGGTCTGGCCGTCCAGGACCACCACGGTGTCCGCCCCCAGGACCAGGGTATCCGGCGGCTCCTCCCGGGCCACGGACAGGGCCTTCTCCCGGGACAGGCACTGGACCAGGGCCTGGGGCGTGGGGGCCGTGAAGGCGGATTCATCCAGCTGCGATGTTTTGATGGTGAAATTCAGTCCCAACCGGCCCAGCAGCTCCCGGCGGCGGGGCGATTGGGATGCCAATACTATTTTCATACCGTTCCTCCCGTTTTATTCCTCTTGTTCTGCCTTGGCAGAAAAATCTTCCATGATTGCGTCCTATCTTCCCATAGCCGCCGGGGCTTGTCAAGGCTTTGTCCACAAATGGGCCATGTTTTGTGGACAAAGGAGGGGGCTGCCGGCCCTCCCGGGCCGGCGGTCTTTTTTTGGGGGGAGGATTGCTATCCAGCTCTCAGCACGGTATAATACAGATAGGAAAGGAGGGTTCCTTATGACGAAAGCGGAAAATCTCCATACCCGGGTGGAACCGGAGGTGAAAGAAGAGGCGGAACAGATCCTATCGGCTCTGGGGATCTCCGTTTCCCACGCCATCAATATGTTCTATCGGCAGATCGTTTTGCAGCGGGGCATCCCCTTTGATATGAAACTTCCAGGACCGGAGATCCCTGACCTGACGAAAATGAGCGCAGCTGAGATCGACAATGCCCTGGAACAGGGTTGGCAGGATATGCTCTCCGGCAGGACCAGACCGGCAGGGGAAGTCTTTGCCCAGATGCGAAGGGAGTATGGTATCGAATGACCTATTCCCCTCCCCTCTCGCAGACCTACGCAGAATCTATCAATCATACCCCGCCCAGCATCCAGCCTTTTGACCGAAGGGCTGGATGCTGTCCCTTTTTCTGGCCCGCCCGGCACATAAAGTTGGGATTCCGGCCCTTCCATTTCTGACAAAAACATTGCAACCTCCTTTTATTTGTGATATACTATATACCTTATTATAATAACAACAACCACCGGAGGGACCCCATGTCGAGATCTTGTATTTCCCCAGACGCCATCCTGCGCCAGCTGGCCCTTTGCCAGAGCATCCAAGCCCGTCTGCCCGAGCATCCCCTTGCCTATGTGGCAAGCTATGGCTGTCAGCAGAATGAAGCCGATTCCGAACGTCTGCGGGGCTATCTTCAGACCATGGGCTTTTCTTTCGTCCAGGAACCGGAGGGGGCCGATCTGGTCCTTCTCAACACCTGCGCCATCCGCCAGCACGCCGAGCAGCGGGTCTTCGGCAACGTGGGCGCTCTGCGCCACACCAAGCGCCGCAAACCCGGGCAGAAAATCGTGGTCTGCGGCTGTATGGCCCAGCAGCCCCACGCCGCCGACCGGCTGCGGACCTCCTTCCCCTATGTGGATCTGGTCTTTGGCCCCCAAGAGCTGTGGCGCTTTCCGGAACTGCTCCTGCAGCGCCTGGACAGCGGCAAGCGGGTTTTCGCCACGCAGGATGTCCCGGGGACGGTCTCAGAGGGCATCCCCGTGGTGCGCGGCAGCGGCGTCAAAGCCTGGGTCTCCATCATGTACGGCTGCAACAACTTTTGTTCCTACTGCGTGGTGCCCTATGTACGGGGCCGGGAACGCAGCCGGGAACCAGAGTACATCCTGCAAGAGATCCGCGCCCTGGCCCAGGAGGGTTATCGGGAAATCACCCTCCTAGGCCAAAACGTCAATTCCTACGGCAAGGACCTTGACAGCGGCCAAGACTTCGCTTGGCTTCTGGAACAGGTGGACGCCATCCCCGGAGACTTCATCCTGCGCTTCATGACCAGCCACCCCAAGGACGCCTCCCCCCGCCTCTTCGACGTGATGGCCCGAGGGGAAAAAATCGCCCCCGCCCTGCATCTGCCCTTCCAATCCGGCAGCAGCCGGGTTTTGAAAGCCATGAACCGCGGATACACCCGAGAGCACTACCTATCCTTAATCACGCAGCTCAGACAACGCATCCCGAACGTGGTGCTGACCTCCGACGTGATCGTCGGCTTCCCGGGAGAGACCCAAGCAGAGTTCGAGGAAACCCTATCCCTCATCGAAACCGTAAAGTTCGACGCTCTGTTCACCTTCCTCTTCTCTCCCAGAAAAGGCACCCCCGCCGAGGGACTGGAGGACCCCATGCCTGCACAGCAGAAGCAGCAGAACTTCCAGCGTCTTCTGGAGACCCAAAACGGCATCTCCGCCTTGAAGCATCATGCTTATGTGGGCAAAACCCTCCCCTGCCTGGTGGACGGAACCGACGAGAAAGGCAACCCGATTGCCCGCACCCGAGGCGGCCGACTGGTCCACTTAAACGGCCCCGCCCTCCCGGAGGGTACCTGGGCGGATGTTACCATAACCGCCGCCTCCACCTGGGCGTTATTCGGCAGCATAAATTAAAGTTTTGGTCCAGCTTTTCCAAAAGCTGGCGGGGGGCGGGGGCAGAGCCCCCGCGCAGGGGTCCAGGGGGCAAGGCCCCTTGGCTGGCGGAGCCAGGATCGGGCCTGCCCGACGAAAGGTACTTGACTATGACAGAAACACCAATGAAAAAGCAATATCGGGAAGTGAAAGAGAAGCATCCCGATTGCCTTCTTTTCTTCCGCTTGGGCGACTTCTATGAGTTGTTCAACGACGACGCCCATACCGCGGCAAAAGAACTCAACCTCACCCTCACCACCCGGGACAGAAATAAACCGCCGGACCAGCGCACCCCCATGTGCGGGGTCCCCTACCACGCGGCGGAAGGCTATATCCATCGCCTGATCAAAAAAGGCTATAAAGTAGCCATCTGCGAACAAACCGAAGACCCAAGCGCGGCCAAGGGGTTAGTGGAGCGCAAAGTCATCCGCGTGGTCACCCCAGGTACGCTGCGGGAGGACAGCTTCCTGTCCGAGGAAGAAAATAACTTTCTGGCGGCCCTCTGCGTCCAAGACCAGGGGGCAGGGCTGTGCCTGGGAGACCTGTCCACCGGGGAAGTCTATTTGACCATCATCCCCTCCACCGGCTGGGAGAAACAGGCCGCCAGTGAACTCTCCCGCTTCGCGGTGAAAGAAGTCATCCTCTCCCCCATGGCCCGCAACCCCGTCTTCCTGGAACTTTTAGAACAACTGGGATGCCGAATGGAAGCCGCCGGAGAAGAACGCTTCGACTGGAACACCGGGGCCAAGCTGGCCCAAAAACAATTCGAGACCATCCCTCCCGACCTGCCCCCCTGGGGCCTGAGCGCCCTGGGCGCCCTGCTGGACTACCTCTTCGATACCCAGAAAACCGAGCTGTCCCACATCAATACCATACAGTTCTATGAAAACGAGAACTTCCTGGACCTGGACCCCACCGCCCGGCGAAACCTGGAACTGGTGGAAACCCTCCGGGGCCAAGAACGCAAAGGCAGCCTGCTCTGGGTCTTCGGCCGCTGCGCCACGCCCATGGGCAGCCGCTTGCTGCGCAGCTGGGTGGAGCGTCCCCTGGTGGACCCGGAGCTGATCCAGGAACGCCTGGACGCGGTGACCTTCCTGCTGAAAAACCCCATCCCCCGGGGAGAGATCAGCCAGGGCCTGAAAGAGATCGCGGACTTAGAGCGCATGATCTCCCGCATCCTCACCGCCAATCCCCGGGAACTGCTGGCCCTGGCCCGGAGCCTGGAGGCGGTGCCGCCCATCCGTGCCCTCCTGCCGGAGACGGGGCTTTTGGGGAAGCTGGCCCTGGACCTCTTCGACCTGACCCAGCTCAGCCAGCGCCTGCGCCAGGGGATCGCCGACGACCCCCCCGCCTCCCCCAAGGACGGCGGCGTGATCCGCCCCGGCTTCAGCCAGGAAATCGACCACTACCGGGACCTGCTCAGCAACAGCCAAGCCCTGCTCCGGGGCATCGAGGAGCGCGAGCGAGAGCGCAGCGGCATCCGGTCCCTGAAAATCGGCTACAACAAAGTCTTCGGCTACTACATCGAAGTCTCCAAGGCCAACTACTCCCTGGTCCCCGACCACTTCATCCGCAAGCAGACCCTGGTCAACAGCGAACGCTTCATCACCCAGGAACTCAAAGAGCTGGAAGAGGAGATCCTCACCGCCCAGGAGAAGCTGGAAAAGACGGAGTACCAACTCTTCACCGCCTTTCGCGGTCTGGTCCAGAGCCAGACCCACCTGATCCAGTCCATCGCCCAAGCCGTGGCCCGTCTGGACGTGCTCCTGCGCTTTGCCATCACCGCCGAGCGCCACGGCTACTGCCTGCCCCAGGTGGACCGCTCCGGCGAGATTCACATCACCGGCGGCCGTCATCCTGTGGTGGAGCAGGTCAACGAGGTTTTCGTGCCCAACGACACCCACATGGACCTGGAGGAGAATCTGGCCGCCATCATCACCGGGCCCAACATGGCGGGGAAGTCCACCTATATGCGTCAGGTCGCCCTCATCGTCATCATGGCCCAGATGGGGTCCTATGTCCCTGCCCGGGCGGCGCGCATCGGCGTGGTGGACAAGATTTTCACTCGCATTGGGGCTTCTGATGATCTCTCCGGCGGCAAGTCCACCTTCATGGTAGAGATGAACGAAGTGGCGCAGCTGCTCCAGCGGGCCACCCGCCGCAGCCTGCTGATCCTGGACGAGATCGGCCGGGGGACTTCCACCTACGACGGCATGAGCATCGCCCGTGCTGTTTTGGAGTGGTGCGCGGATGCCCAGCGTTTGGGGGCCCGGACGCTTTTTGCCACCCACTACCATGAGCTGACGGTTTTGGAGGGGCAGTTATCCGGGGTGAAGAATTACAATATAGCGGCCAAGAAAAAGGATGGGGAGATTGTATTTTTGCGGAAGATCTTGCCGGGCGGGGCGGATCAGAGTTATGGTATTGAGGTAGCCCAGCTGGCGGGGCTTCCTCCCGCTGTGATTGCCCGGGCGCGGAGTATCCTGCAGGAGCTGGAGCGGGGGGAGGGTTTGGATAGCTCCTCTGCTGCTGCGGCTTCCGATCCTGCTCCTGCCTCCCCTCCCCCCCTGGAACCCGGGGAAGAGGAGGTTTTGCAGGCGCTTCGTAACCTCTCTCTTGACGCGCTTTCTCCCATTCAGGCGCTGAATCTCCTCTTTACCTGGAAGGGTAAAGTTTAGTCGGGCAAGCCCGATCCTGGCTCCGCCAGCCAAGGGGCCTTGCCCCCTGGACCCCTGCGCGGGGCTCTGCCCCGCCCCCGCCAGCTTTTAAAAAAGCTGGACCAAAATTCTAATCTTTTTTCCACATACGTTGTGGATTGTGGAAAACGGTGTAGCATTACCACAAACTTCCTGTCGGAGCCTGTGGAAAAGGGAAAGGGTTTGTACACACCCCCTGTTGAGGGAAAACCCAAAGAACCACAAGGCTTTGACGGGATTATGAACATCTCGACGCCCCCTACTACGTCTATTACTTTAAGAATCTATTCTCTCTTATAATGCGCGGAAACGGAGGAAGGAACATGAAATTCACCTGTGAAAAGGCGCTGCTGCAAGCAGGGGTGAGCATCGCCTCCCGGGCGGTCTCCCCCAAGAGCACCATCCCGGCCCTGGAGGGGCTGCTGCTGGAGCTGCGCGACGGCGGCCTGCTCACCATCACTGGATACAATCAGGAGACGGGGATCCGGACAACCCTCAGCGTGGAGGCCGCGGAGACGGACGCCATCGTCCTCCCGGCGCGGCTGTTCGGGGAGATCATCCGCAAAATGCCCGACGACGTGATTTCCTTTGAAACCCAGGGACGCCAAGTCCATCTCACCTGCGGCATGAGCGAATTCAACCTCACGGGCCTGGACCCCGAGGATTTCCCGGAACTGCCCACGGTGGAATATCAAAATTCGTTCACCATCCCCGAAACCACCATGCGCTCCATGATCGCCCAGACCCTGTTCGCGGTCAGTCAGGACGAAAGCCGCCCGGTCCATACCGGCTCCCTCTTCGTCATCGAGGAGGACCACTTCACCCTGGTGGCAGTGGACGGCTTCCGTCTGGCCTTACGCAAGGAGCCGGTGTCCAGCTGTAACGGGACCTTCCAGTTCGTGGTGCCCGGACCCTCCCTCTCCGAGGTGGAGAAGATCTGCCGGGAGGGGGAGGAAGTGGTGGAGGTCCACCAGGGCCAGCGCCATGTGCTCTTCAAGATCGGGGAGACGATTTTGATCTCCCGCCGCCTGGAAGGGCAGTTTCTGGCCTGGCGTCAGGCCATCCCCCGGAACAATCCCATTATCATCACGGCCCAGCGGAAAGAGCTGCTCAGCTGCATTGAGCGGGTCTCTCTCATCGTGAGTGAAAAGCTGAAAAGTCCCCTCCACTGCCGCCTCCAGGACGGAAAGGTAGACCTCTCCACCAAAACAGCCATCGGCGAGGCCCGGGACTGCTGCATGGTGGAGGGAGACGGCCAGGGATTGGAAATCGGCTTCAATGGACGCTACCTGATGGATGCCCTGAAAGCGGCCTCCTGCGATCAGGTGAACCTGGAATTTTCCCATCCCATCACCCCTTGTATCATCGTTCCCACCCAGGGCGAGGAGAATTTTCTCTTCATGGTCCTCCCGGTGCGGCTGAAATCGGAGTATTGAGCGTATGGAAACGATTCAAATCACCACGGAATTTATCAAGCTGGAGGCATTTCTAAAACTGGCAAACTTGGTGGGCAGCGGCGGCGAGGCAAAAATGCGCATCCAGGACGGCCAGGTCAAGCTCAACGGGGAAGTATGTACCCAGCGGGGGAAGAAGCTCAGACCGGGGGATACCGTCCTCTTCCAAAATAAGGAGCTTCAGGTCCAGTGAAATTGGAGCGGCTGGAGCTGGAGGGCTGGCGCAATTATGACCGCCTGTCCGTGGACTTCCACCCCCAGCGCAACGTGATCTGCGGAGAAAACGCCCAGGGAAAGACGAACCTGCTGGAGGCCATCGCCTTCCTCTCCACAGCCCGCTCCCACCGGGCCAGAGGGGATAAAGAGCTGATCGGCTTCACCCGCCAAGAGGCCCGCCTCACCGCCCGGGCCGAGAGCCGGGAGCGAACATTCCAAATCGAAATCCAGCTGAAACGAGGGCAAAGACGGCGCATCGAGATCAACCACGTCAAAGCCAAAAACGCCGGAGAGCTGTCCCAGGTCCTGCGCACCGTCCTGTTCTGCCCCGAAGACCTCTCCCTGATCAAAGCAGGCGCCGCCCAGCGCCGCGCCTTCCTGGACCATGCCATCTGCCAGCTCCGCCCCCGCTACGCCCAGGCGTTGAACCAATATCAAAGATTGCTGGAACATAAAACCCGCATCCTGCGGGATTGGGAAAAAAACCCCGGCCTGCTCAGCGTGCTGGAGGAGTTCAACGAAGCCATGGCCCGAAGCGGGGCGTTGGTGGTCCACTACCGGGCGCACTTCATCCAGAAGTTAGCAGAAAGCGCCGCCGCAATCCAGGAAGAATTCTCAGGAGGCCGGGAGCATCTGAATTTAACATACCAAACCGTATCCACGATTCCGGACCCCCTGAAACCAACAACGCAGCTCTATGAGCAGATCCGAGAACACCAAGACAAACACGCCCGAGCAGAGCTGGAGGCCAGAACCTGCCTGTCCGGCCCCCACAAAGATGATTTATTCACCGAAATCGATGGCCAAAGCGCCCGCCAATACGCCTCCCAAGGCCAAACCCGAACCGCCGCCCTGTCACTGAAGCTAGCCGAACGAGAAATCTTCCAAAGAGACACCCAGCAATGGCCGCTCTTACTCCTAGACGACGTGCTATCTGAATTAGACGCCCCCAGACGAGCATTCGTGCTGGATCGAATCCAAGGCGGCCAAGTCTTTATTACAGGATGCGAACCCCCGCCAGAAAGAGAATACAAAGGAAAGACCTTGCATATAAAAAAAGGAACCCTAATCCCACCCCCAAAGTAAGAATCGAAGGACCCCCCACCTCCCAGCAAAAAAGGCCGGCCAGTCCCCCAAAGAAAAAAGGGAGAACCACATCCATCGAAGGACGCCGAACCAAAAGAAAAACACAAACGCCCCCCCAAAAAACCGACGAAAGCAAACGATCCCGAAGTATGAAAGACCCTCCGGCCCCCCATACTTCTTAAGAGGACGGAATACCGTACGGTTCCCGGGCAAAAAAGCAGCCCAGCACGGAACCCCAACCAGTCCCGCCCCCGCAGTTCTTTTCGGTCCACTTTTCTTATGAAGAAAAACTGAAAGAAAGGAATCTAACAGACGAAGGACAAAAACCCATGTACTTACACATCGGAGCATCCACGGTCCTGCGCCGCCGGGACATCGTAGCGATCCTGGACTTGGATAACAGCAGCGCATCCCATATCACCCGAGCGTTCCTGCAAAGGGCAGAGCGAGAGCACCGCCTGGAGGTGGTGGGAGAGGACATCCCCAAATCGCTGCTGCTGTGCCAGGAGGAGGACGGCCCCCTGCGGGTTTATTTAACGCAGCTCTCCCCCGCGGCCCTGTCCAGACGCTTTTTATCCAACACCTTTGACCCCGTATGAATAGGGAGGACCCATTGACTATGGACGTAGAAAACAAAACCACCACAGCGGTGGACCATGAATACAGCGCATCAGAGATCCAGGTCCTGGAGGGCCTGGAGGCGGTGCGGAAACGGCCGGGAATGTACATCGGCTCCACCTCAGCCAGCGGCCTGCACCATCTGGTGTATGAGATCGTAGACAATGCCATTGACGAGGCCCTGGCGGGATACTGTTCGGAAATCACCGTGGACATCGGGGCCGGAAACGTGATCACAGTCACAGATAACGGCCGAGGCATCCCGGTGGACGTGCAGCAGCAGACGGGGAAACCCGCCCTGGAAGTGGTGTTCACCATCCTGCACGCCGGGGGCAAGTTTGGCGGCGGGGGCTATAAGGTCTCCGGCGGGCTCCACGGCGTGGGGGCCTCCGTGGTGAACGCCCTGAGCGATTGGCTCGTGGCCCGGGTCCATAAGGACGGGAAGATCTATGAGATGAAGTTCTCCCGGGGCCACGTCACCCAGTATATGACCGTGGTAGGCGAAACGGACCGAACAGGAACCGAGGTCCGCTTCCACCCGGACGAGGAGATGTTCACCGAAACCACCCACTTCGATTACGAAACCCTCCATACCCGAATGCGGGAAGAGGCGTTTTTGAACGCGGGGCTCTCCATCACCATCTCCGACAGCCGGGGGGAAACCCAGCTCTCCGAGACCATGTGCTACGCCGGCGGCATCCGGGAGTTCGTGACCTATATCAATCGGAATAAAACGGCCATCCACGACACTCCCATCTATATGACGGGAGCCAAAGGCGACAGCGCCATGGCGGAGGTGGCCCTGCAATATACGGATACCTACAACGAGATCATCGTCTCCTTCGCCAATAACGTCCACACCCCGGAGGGGGGGATGCACGAGGAGGGCTTCCGCCGGGCCTTGACCAACGCCCTGAACGGCTATGGCAGAAAGGTCAAGATCCTCAAAGACGACGAAAAGGTCTCCGGCGAGGACTGCCGGGAGGGGCTGACCTGCGTGATCTCCGTCAAGCTGACCGAGGCCCAGTTCGAGGGCCAGACCAAAGCCAAGCTGGGCAATTCGGAGATGCGTACCCTGGTTAACGCCATTGTCTCCGAAAAGCTGGAAGAGTTCTTTGAGGAGAACCCCAGCGTTGGCCGGGCCATCTTGGACAAAGCCCTCACCGCCGCCCGGGCCAGAGAGGCCGCCCGAAAAGCCCGAGAATCCGTGCGAAGGAAAACCGGCCTGGAGTCCGGACAGATGCCGGACAAGCTCCGGGACTGCAACGAGCGCGACCCCGCCCTCACCGAGATCTACATCGTCGAGGGCGATTCCGCCGGCGGCTCCGCCACCCAGGGAAGGGATTCCCGCTTCCAAGCCATCCTCCCCCTCTGGGGAAAGATGCTCAACGTGGAGAAGGCCCGGGCCGATAAGGTCTACGGCAACGATAAGCTCAGCCCCGTGATCACCGCCCTGGGCGCCGGCATCGGGGAGGAGTTCAATCCGGAAAAGCTGCGCTATCATAAGATCATCATCATGGCCGACGCCGACGTGGACGGGTCCCATATCCGCACCCTGCTGCTGACCTTCTTCTTCCGCTTCATGCGCCCGCTGATCGAGGACGGCTATGTCTATTCCGCCGTGCCACCCCTGTATAAGCTCACCCGGGGAAAAACCCAAAAGGTGGCCTACTCCGACGAGGAACGCGACGCCGTCTCCGCCCAGATGCGGGGGGAGAACCCCAACGCCAAAGTGGAGATCAACCGCTTTAAGGGCTTAGGCGAAATGAACCCCTCCGAGCTGTGGGAGACCACCATGAATCCCGAGACCCGGACCCTGCGGCGCATCACCCTGGAGGACGCCGTGAAGGCGGACGAGATCTTTACCATCCTCATGGGAGAGAAGGTGGAGCCGAGGAAGGCTTATATCGAGGAGAACGCAAAGTACGTCGCCAATTTGGACATTTGATCGTCCCCTGAACCCTTAGGAGGTCCTATGCTTCAGAGCGTGGTTTTTTTGATCTCTGCCGCCTTGGCCCCGCCGGTGGCTCTGCTGCTTCTGGTGTATCACATGGACCGCTTGGAGAAGGAACCTCCCCGCCTGCTGTTTGGCTTGTTCCTGCGGGGGGCGGCGGCCATGGTCCCCATCCTGGTCTTGGAAGTTCTGGCGGATCAGTTCATCGACTTCTTTTCCTGGAACTATTACGCCTACCTCTTCTTAGCCTACTTCGTGGTCCCCGGATTCATCGAGGAGGGCGTCAAGTACCGGGTCCTGCTGCGGCGGATCTGGAAAGAGCCCAACTTCAACTGCTACTTTGACGCCGTGGTCTACGCCGTGTTCGTCTCCCTGGGCTTTGCCGCGGTGGAGAATGTGATGTATGTGCTCACCAGCGGCTTTGAAACGGCGGTGGCCCGGGCGGTGTTCGCCATCCCAGGCCACATGATGTTCGGCGTGGTCATGGGGGTGGGGATCGCCCAGGCCAAGTGGTCGCAGCACTCCGCCCAGCCCCAGGCCGCCAAACAGCTGCGCCGGCGGGCTTTCCTGGCCGCGGCGGTGCTCCACGGCCTCTATGACTTTCTTTTGGTGGGGTTCGGCGCTTTCTTTTATCTATACTTTATTTTTCTGCTGGTCTGGGTCCTGCGTCTGCTGCGCAGGAGCGCAAAAGAGGACAGGCCCATCGAGTAAGGAGATACTATGAGCAAAAACAAAGACTATAAGCCAGAGGACATCGCTTTCCCGGAACAGGTCATCGTGGAGTCCGACCTGGTAAAAGAGATGAAGGACAGTTATATCGACTACGCCATGTCCGTCATCGTCGGCCGGGCCCTGCCGGATGTGCGGGACGGTCTGAAACCGGTGCATCGCCGCATCCTCTACACCATGTACGAGAGCGGCCTGACCTGGGAAAAGCCGTTCAAGAAATCCGCCACCTGCGTGGGTGACGTTTTGGGTAAGTACCACCCCCACGGGGACAGCAGCGTCTACGACGCCATGGTCCGCATGGCCCAGGACTTCTCCATGCGCTACCCCCTGGTGGACGGCC
>JAAWAE010000028.1 GCA_022792035.1 Ruminiclostridium sp.
ATCCTCTCGGAGCGTTACCGTAACCGCAGAAAGCGCTTTGCTCTCCGCTTTTCCTTGATTGCCGGTATCTGCAACTTTGACCGCCTTGCTTAATTTCGCAAGAGGTCTATTGAACACGCTCAAGCCTGTGGCGCTGTTGATATGGGTCCGCAAAAGGCCCCGTTCCTGCCGCTCCAATTCCAGCATGGAGGTCACCCGCCGGTCCATCTGGGCGGTGAGTTCCCCTCTGACGTATAGCTGCACATCCGGTTCCACTTGACGGTACCAGCGTTCCATCTCCTCCCAGGGGTCCTGGGACTTTTGCAGGGCGGACCAAATCTCGCCCAAGGTTTTATAATCGGTCTCCAGGAGGGAATCCAAGGCATTGGCCTCCTGATGGGTACTCTCCACCACGGTACGGATCGCGCTCTCCCAAAGCTGGTCGCGGACTCCGTTCACGAACCACCAGGCCCCGGCACAAACCAGCACCAAAAACAGCACCGCCAAGCTCAGCAGATGCTTGATCTTCTTGTTCATCCGGTGGTCCGCCTCCTTTCTATTCCTGCCGGGCCGCAGCCTTCTGGTCCATCTCTTCCATCAGGACGGACAGGGATTCTCCTGCTAGCATCCCCCGGCTCACGTCCTCCAGGATATCCCCGATGGGAAAGGTGAGCCGGTTGTCGCCGGCGATAACCGGGTTCTGGGTCTGATAGGCATATACAGGGATCTTCTCGGCCTGCTGGGACAGATCGGCCAAACTGCCGCTGTCCAGCTGCACGCTGAACACATGGAGGCACTGGCCTGCTTCGCTGGTATCCTGGTTGACCACTTGATTGTCCCGGCTCCCGCAGCCGGCTGAGGAGAGGGAGGACGTAGTCTGCTTTCATCCCGGCGCTTCATACCGTTTTTCATACCTAAACTTTTCCTTTTATACCTTATCATATTCTTGCGAATTTGTAAAGGACCTTAAACGGAAGAAAACTACCAGTTGAGACAGGCAGAGAGCTTCGCAGCAAGTTCTTCCTTCTTTTGAAAGAATTTATTCTATATATTAGAGCAAAGAGGCTCGATGATCTTTAGTGATCTCCAAACCTCTTTACTCTTAGTGCTATTCAATTTTTAATCAAATTTTTATTGTTGTTCAGCGTATAATTGGCATTTGCATACGTACACTGGACACTTTGCCAGGAGCCAGGTTGTCCAGGCGTGCCACTACTTGTCCACCATCTGAATCTTCCAGTAAGAGTAAATGATTGCTCTCTTTTTCAGTTGAAAAATATAACTGCAATCTAACGAGATAAAACAGAAAAATCGAAAGCACAAAAGAGAGGATCGAAAGGCGCATGATCTGCATCGTTAGATGACTGAATTGAATATGCCAAGTGCAGATGTAAGAGAATAAGAAGATAAAAAAGGGGGCAACGATAAATTTCATGCGTGGACGCAGACCGCTCCGTCCTCACTCCAATGGTGCTTTCAGAAATTCCCATGGGGAAATCTGTATGACTCGTCCTAATGCAAGTACTTTTTATACAGGCCGGAGAGACCACTGCCCGGACCGTCCTATCATCGTCCGGGCAGCAGCCCCACCCTCAAGCCCGCAGCAGCGTCAGGATGATCCCATAAAGCACGCTGGCACTGATGCCGTACACCAGCACCGGCCCGGCCACGGTGAAGAGCTTCGCGGCGGTCCCGGTGACGAACCCCTCCTGTTTGAACTCCATGGCCGGAGAGACTACGGCGTTGGCAAAGCCGGTGATGGGGACCAAGGTCCCGGCCCCGGCACGCTTGGCGATGCTGTCAAAGACCCCCACCCCGGTGAGCAGGGCGGTGATGAGGATGAGGGTCACGGACACCGCCGTCCCCGCGGCCTCCACCCCCAGGCCGAAGCTGCGGTACCAGTCCATCAGGGCCTGCCCGGCCACGCAGATCAGCCCGCCGGTGCAGAAGGCCCAAACCATGTTCTTCCCCATGGGGGAGGGTTTCGCCTTGTTTTCCACATACTGCTGGTATTCCTTCTCGCTGAGTTTATCCAGATCCAAGAAAATCACCTCCCCTTCAGTATGTCTCCCAAACGGGACGGTATTCCTGCCGGCCCAGATGCAACGGGGCAAATCTTCTCGGCGCTTGGGCGAAATTCCGGCAGATTTTTGAAAAAACCGGCCTCCCCCCTTGACAATACCTCTTTTTTTGATATAATAGAAAGGCTTGTGAACTAGACTGTTAAGACAAGCATATCCTTTCCGCCGCCGGGAGCGGCGGACATCAGTCCATAAGGAGGTGCAAAGAACCATGGCAAAGGTAACTGCGAACTATGAAGTGGTCTACATCATGGACCCCGCTCTGGGGGATGAGGCCATCGCCGCAATGATCGAGAAGTTCAAGACCCTGGTGGAGAGCCAGCAGGGTACGGTAGCGGACATCGAGGATTGGGGCAAGCGCCGTCTGGCGTATCCCATCAATGACCTGAACGAGGGCCATTATGTCCTCATGACCTTCACGTCCACCCCGGATCTGCCCGCAGAGATGGATCGTGTCATGAAGATCACCGAGGGCGTCATGCGCTCCATGATCGTCTGCAAGGACGAATAAGGAGGACTTCCTGTGCTCAACAAGATCTTCCTCCAGGGAAGGCTCGTGGCCGACCCGGAGCTGCGCCACACCCAGAGCGGCGTGGCCGTAGCCTCCTTCCGCATCGCCGTGGACCGGAACTACAAGGACCGGGAGACCGGTGAGCGCAAGGCGGATTTCATCAACGTTGTCGCCTGGCGGCAGACGGGAGAATTCGTCTCCCGCTTCTTCACCAAGGGCCGCATGGCCATTGTGGAGGGAGAGCTGCAGACCAGGGACTACACCGACCGGGACGGCAACCGCCGCTATGCCACGGAAGTGGTAGCCGACAACGTCTACTTCGGGGACTCCCGCAGAGACGGGGACGCGCCCCAGGGCGGCTACGCATCCCAAGGCGGCAATTACGCCCCCCAAGGCGGCGGCTATGCCCCCCAGGGCCGCAGCAACAGCGGCTACGGTTCGGGCGGCCAGCAGCCCCCCGCCCCCGGCGGCTACAGCGCCGCCCCCGCCGTCGACCAATTCGCGGACTTGACCGACGATGACGGCGAGCTGCCCTTCTGATCACGAAGGCAGCACATACTATACAAGGAGGATTGCCCTATGGCTATGGATAGAGAACGGCCCCGCGGCCGCAAGCGCCGCAAGGTCTGTACGTTCTGCGTGGACAAGGTCGAGCACATCGACTACAAGGATTCTGCCAAGCTGCGCCGGTTCCTTTCCGAGCGTTCCAAGATTCTGCCCCGCCGGACCACTGGCACCTGTGCGATGCACCAGCGTCAGCTGACGGAGGCCATCAAGCGCGCCCGTCAGATCGCTCTGCTGCCCTATGGGACCGACTGATCACACGGGCACAAACGACCAAGACAACGGACCCCTCGAGTTCTGCTCCGAGGGGTCCGTTTTTTATTCTTTTTTCGATGCACTCAGCCCTCAACCTTGGCGATATACCCCTCCAGGGCCTTGGAAGCCAGGAGTACCGCAGCGAGACAGCGTTCCGTTTCGCTGGTATACTTCTCCTTGATCACGGAGCAGTCGATGCTCCCACAGTCCATGGTCTTCTCGAACGTCTCCACGAAGCCCTTGCATAACTCCTTGAAATCCTCCCGACCAGCATACTTCTGACTCAGGGCGGCGATGGAGCCGGAAAGGGCGCCGCAGGTCCGGCCGCTTTGCAGACCGCCGCCGAAGCCGGCAAACAGTTTTGCCGCCGAGGGGTCCAGCCCCAGATGGTACACATCGTTGGCCGCCAGCAGCAGGCTCACGGCACAGTTGTTCCCTTGGTCAATGTAATAATACTTTGCTCTTTCTTCCATGGTTTCGTTTCTCCTTTTTATAAATTATCTGTTTCAGCACAGATATTTTACGATATTATACATGTTGATGCAGAGGATCAGCACCATGCACCCCTCCAGGCAGCGGGTTGCCTGGCGCTCATTGAGGCGGCGGTTGATCCGACGGCCCAGCTCACTGCCAACGATCCCCAGGAGGATCATCCCGGCCAAAAGCCCCGGGTCGAAGGCAGGGATGCCGTCAAAGAGCACCGTTTTTAAGGTACTGGCCCCTTGGCTGAGGAGGACGATAAGCAAACTGTTCTGGGTGGCTTTTTTGGTGGGCATGGAGAAGAAGTAGGTCAGCGCCGCCACATTGAAGGGCCCGCCGCCGATGCCCAAAAACGCCCCCAGCATCCCCAGGAAGAGCCCAATGCAGAAGCCCGCCGTCAGGGAGCCAATCTGTTTCGAGCGAAGCCTGTCCTTGCGCAGGGTATACACCAGCGTCGCCAGCGTCGCCGCGAAGAGCAGGCAAGCCTGAACGCCACCGGCGGTGTCCCGCTGGGCAAAAAGTCCCGCCGCCAGGGTGTAGAGCTGCTTTCCCAGCAGTCCGCCGAGGGCCGCAGCCACCGCCAGGAGAGGCGTGTTTTTCAGATCCAGCACAGACTCTCGTTTCCACAAGGTCTTTCCCACACTCCAGCAGCTCATAGAAATGACCGTACAGCCTGAGAGGAAGGTAATGGTCTCCACCGGCATCAGTCCCGCCGCGTCCAGGGCCGGCTTGATGATGATCCCCCCGCCCATGCCGCAGATGGTACCCAGGATGCAGGCGAAGCAGGTCACCGCGCAGCAGATCAAATATAGCATCATGGTCCCCCTCTCTGGGGAGAGTATACCACAGACGAAAGTTTTCGTCCACCTTTTTCAAAAGGTGGTGGGTCCAGGGCGAAGCCCTGGCGAGGGCTTGATAAACGGGCCGAGATGGGTATAATATAAAGGGTTACCTGTCTGCGGCTTAGCCCTTATAAGTGATTATTTTCTTTTTGGAAAGAAACCGTCACCGGCCAGGGTGGCGGTTTCTGCTTTTCTACGCTACTTTGGTTAAGGCCGCTCCTCCTACTGCTGGGCCAAGAGACTCCATAGAGCATCGGCACTGCTGAGCTGTTCCATCCGGTCACACATCAATCTCTGCGCATACGCCTGCGTATACCCTTCCGTGCAGCCCCTCACAACCCCTAAGAACCTTATATCTGATTCATAATACTCCACAAGTTTTGCCATATGCTGCTGTAAATCGCTCAATTCCTGCGTGTTCATTTCCACCGTTATACTCATAAGATCTACCTTTCCTCTGTTTTTACGATTTACTTAGTTCATAGGTTCAGAACTTATGAACCTATGCCATTATAATGCAAAGGGCTTCCTCTGTCAAGAGGTTTTACCTTGACATGGCGTATGAACCTGTGCATAATATGAATCGTAAGGGAGGGCAACTGCAATGCCAACTGAAAAACCTCGTTATACAATCGTTGTTGATCATGACTTGTTAAACCGAATCGACGATTTTCGCTTCAAACACCGCTACCCAAGCCGTTCTGCCGCAACATTGGATTTGATTCGTCTCGGATTAGAAGAACTTGATAAACAGGAAGCGCGTGAAAAAAAGGGGCAAGAAAATCCCACTGATTGAACATCATCACGCAGCCGTTCCACACATCGCCCGTATAAACCCCTCCGCACCTGTCCATACTCCCCAGGAAGGGAGTGGAAAACATGGTAAAAGGTGTGACCCGCCAGGTGGTCGTGGTCCGCTCGCCGGACCCGAAACTCTTCGATCAAGCAATCTTCCTCCTCCGCGAAAACCTCGGTCCCCAAGCCCCCTCGGAGCGGGAGATCCTCCGCCAAGCCCAGCAAATCGCCGACGACTACATCCTCAGCGCCACCCCCCGCGGACGGCGCCGGAGCGTCCTCCAGCCATTTCTATACACCCTGCTGGGCGGCGCAGCGGCTTCGGTATTCTGGACCCTTTTCTTTTTCGGTCCGCTGTGGTAAAATAACAGAAATTCACCGCAGCTTAGGAGGACCCCCCATGAAAAACCTCATCCTCATCGGGATGCCCGGCGCAGGCAAAAGCACCCTGGGCGTACTGTTGGCCAAGGCCCTGGGCCTGGACTTTGTCGACACAGACCTGCTCATCCAGGCCCAGGAGGGCAAGCTCCTCCGGGAACTCATTGCCCAGCTGGGCAGCGACGGCTTTCTGGCCCTGGAGGGCCGCACCTGCGCCGCCCTGACCCTGGAACACAGTGTCGTTGCCACAGGCGGCAGTGTTGTTTACGAGCCAGAGGCTATGGCGCATTTGAAATCCCTGGGTACCATTGTTTATTTGGCGCTGGATTATCCCTCTCTGGAGCGGAGGTTGGACAATCTGACCCGCCGGGGTGTGGTCCTTCAGCCCGGGCAGACCTTGAAGACGCTCTACGATGAGCGCGTCCCCCTCTACCGCCGCTACGCCGACTTGACCGTGGACTGCGGCGGCGGGGATATCGAGCACAGTTTGGCTCAGGTTTTGGAGGCTTTGGAGCAATGACAAAAAGCCGTTGCAGGCGATACACTGCAACGGCTTTTGTTGTATCCTCATGGGTTTTCTGATTCGTTAGCTTACTTCGTTTGCTTAGGAGGCTGTTTTCCTGGGAAATCCTTAACCAAGGCTCTCGCTCTGTTTCTTTTACAAATCCCTCCTCTTGTTTCCTTTGTGGGTTCTTTCCCTTCTTCCTGTCCCATTTTTCTTCAGAAGAAAAACGGGACCCAAAAAGAACCGCGGGGGCGAGACTGGTTGGCTTACCATCTTGGTTTGGTCTTCTCCCGGGAACCGTCCGCCATTCCGTCCTCGGGAGGGAGTGTGGGGGCCGGAGGGTCTCTCGGGCTTTGGGTTGGTCTCCTTTGATGGTTTTGGGGGGCGGCGGTTGATGGGACTTTTCGGTGAGGGGTCCTTCGATGGATGTGGTTCCTATCTTGTATCGGCTTGGGGGACTGGCCGGCCTTTGTTGGTGGGGTTTTTGTCCTTCGATTCTGATTTGTGGGGGCGGATGGTTTATGCTCGCTGTTAGGTGGCGGATGCCCTGGATGGGGGGCCTCGCCGCTTTGCGGCATCGGCCCTGTTTTGGGGTTTTCATCAGGAGACGGCGGCCTTTTCTCGGCCGGTCTCCAATCGCACTGCGATCACGGTCGCGTCATCCTCCTCCTGGTGCAGCTGCTGCGCTTCATGGAGGATTCTCTCCGCCAACTCGCTGGGACTCGTCCCTTGGTAACCATTCATCAAATTCCGCAGCCATCCATCCTCTCTTCCGCACAGAATGCCGTCGGTGAGCAATACGATCCAATCTCCTGCTTCGCCTCGGAACTTATGCGCGTCCGGTTTTGCGCTGGTAAAGATTCCCACCGGCGGGGACGCCCCCACTGCGCACTTGATCTGCTGCTCTCGACGTACATACGTCGGCGCCGCCCCCTGCTTATGCACACAGCATCGCCCGGAAAACAGGTCGATGGACAACAGATCTACCGTCGTACTTCCCAAATCCGCCCCCCGCAGGGCCAGCGCGCACGACACCGTCTCCACCGCCTCGTCCGGGTCCATCCCCGCCTTCAAAAATCGCTCGATCAATTTCGCCGCCTTTTGGCTCTCCTCCCTCGCCTCAGACCCGCTGCCCATTCCATCGCACAGCAGCAAAAACAGCATCCCGTCCTCCCGGCGGAACCACGAACCGGTATCCCCGCTGATCCGCTCCCCTTTTCTGGGTGCTCCGGCCATGGCCACCGTCGTCCGAAAGGGCTCCGCCTGGGCAAAGAGCAGCTGACCGCCCTCCTCTTTGGCCGGATACAAGGGGGTTTCCAGGATTTGGGTCAGCTCACGGCGCACTGTCTTGCTTTTCAGCTCCTCTGTCACCGGCGTGAGCACCTGCAATCGTCCGCCTCGGTCATAGTATACCGAGCCGCCTTCCAGGCCAAAGCTCTTCAAATAAGCCCGCAGTTTCTCCTGTCGGGGCAGATCCGGCGTCAAGGCCGTGGAGACCTCCGCCGCCGCCCGGGTCATGAACTGGTCCAATCTGGCATACTGTGCGCACAGCGCCATCCGGGTCTCCCGGCTCCGGTGCAGCTCTTGTCTGCGCCGGAGGTACACCGTCAGGGCCCGGTTCACCTCTCCCAAAAATTCCGGGAAGTGGGCGCAGCGTTCTGAGAAGCGGCCGGCAAAGTCTGTCGCCAGGGCGCGGCCTCGTTCCAGCACCGTTCCGGTGACATCGTTGAGCAGGCCCCGGGTCTCCTGATAGTTCTGCTGCCAGCAGCTGCTGCGCAGGGTACACCGGGCACAGACCTTATCCACCGCCCGGGTAAAGATTTCCGCCGGATTCTCTCCGGTGCTGTCCTCCGGCGCCAGGCTTTCCTTCACCTGGTCATATAGGCTATGGAACGCATCCGCCAATCCGGACATCCGCTTTGACGCCAGCACCGCCCCGGCCTCTTCCCCGCCGGCCATCAATGCGGCGGGGCGGTCCCGGATCTTTTCCTTCTGGGGCAGAGGCAGGAACAGTCCCACCCCCACCAAGGTCTCCAGCAGCATCCCCATATGCTCTCCGCCGTCCCAGGTCCACAGCACCGCGGCGATGGTCGCCAGCGCATAGATCAGCGCCGTAGCGCCCTTCCCTTTCTCCCCGCACATCCCGCAGGCCAACCCGGACAAGGCAAAGACCATACTGTAATACGGCGGCTCTCCGGAGGCCAGGTCAAGGGCCACACCGGCGCAGGCGCCTACCAGCACCCCCTCCCGGGCGCCCCGCCGGGCGGCGTACATGGTCCCCACCGCCGCCAGCAGACGCCCTAGGGAAAAGGTCCCCAGCACCTCCACCCGGGCCAGGGCCATCAGCACCGTCCCGGCCAGGATCAGCACCCCGGCCCCTTCTTTGGGCCTCAGCTCCCCTGGCCCATCCAGGGCCTCCGGCCAGCGCCGGAACAGGACCCGATAGCCGTAAGCCGCCGCCCCGGTGAAGAGCACCTCCGTCACAAAGTAGATCAGATCCTCTCCATACCAACCCTGACCGCCCCGGCAGATGATCCCCGTCAGGGCGCTGATAAGGCAGGCCACCCCCGGCATGAACCATCCCTTCTGATACAGCCGGGCATCAAAGAAGGCAAAGGCCACCGAATACACCAGCACCCCCGAGGCGGCGTAGCGCATCCCGTCGTTCATCCCCTCCAGGCACAGGTACCCCAGGCAGCTCCCCGCCAGGGTACACACCCCTGTCAGCCCCGACCCCGCCGCGGCTACCGCCGCCACGCCGAAGGGGGCGTATCGTCCAAAAATCTCCGCCCCAGCCAGCACAGCGCCCAGCAAAAAGCCCACGCCGCACTCGGTCCAGCTCATCACCGCCTGTCTGGGCAGGCTCTCCTGCCGGCCAAAACGCAGCCGACGCAGTTTTTCCTTTGTAGCCATTGGTCATTCCTCCCGAAGCCATTTTCCTATGCGTTATGGTTCCAAATTATACCTGGTCCGGGAAAAAATGCCTGTCGGACGGTGCATGGGGAAAGAGGGGGCCTTCCCCCAGGAAATCGCCCCCTCCCGCCCCCTTCGGCGGCAAAGGGAGGCATTTTATCAAAAGCGTCGGGCGAACGGGCGGGAGAAAGGCAAAACCGCCGGGACAAAAAAAACGGCGCCCGCCCGCGGCAGACACCGTTCCTGAGAAAACCCTATCCGTGTTTTATCCTTTTCCCCGTTCTTTCCACAACTGATCCCGCGCCAGCAGCCGCAGGGCGAAGTCCGCCAGGGCCTTGGCGCTGTCATGGCGGAGGAATTTTTCCTTCAAATCCCCCAGGCGCACCCGGTCCAAATTATCCGCGTCCTTGAGCAGGCGGGTCAATTCCACCGCCCGGTCAAAGTCCGCCGGATGGAAGGCGGCCACGGTTTCCTCCAACTTGGCGTCGGGCAGGGCGTGGGCGGTCACCGCCGCCTGAAGCTCCGCCAAACGCTCCCCTGTCTGGCCGGTGAGCTCCTCTAAGTGCTGGGCGGAACGGGCCCCGTGTTCCAGGTCATAGCCGTCAAAGGTCCGGCCCACGTCATGATAGGACGCGGCCCGAAAGACCTGACGCACCATCTCCTCCTCCAGGCCCTCCTTCCAGGCGATCAGCGCCGCGAAGAGCAGGACCCGGTGGATATGCCCGCTGCCATGGACCCGGCTTTTATACAGGGCATCTTCCCGCAGCGTCTCATAGCTCTCCAGCAGCAAGGGGTACATGGGCCACTCCTTCAGGCCCTGGATCAGGGGGGCGTCGGTCTCCCAGTCCCCATATTCTAAAAGGGAGCGTATCCTGTTTTCACGCGTTTCATCCATAGGGGTCCCTCCTCTGGTTTTCCTCATTATCCCACCCAGGAGGGCCTTTTGTCAACACCCTGCTCTCATCTCAGGCACAGACAGTCCCCTCCTGATAACACACATAGATATATTCCCGCGACTGGTAATAGAAATCCGAGTTGTAGTTGGAAATCGCATCGTCAATCCATGAGGTATAGACCTCCATCAGGCGGTCGATGACATGCTCCTCATCCTCTCCGGAAACATCCTCAATCAGCCGCTCGTAGACCTCACCGATGGTCCAGTAGTCGGGCACTTCATAGCGGCAGGAGGCCACATTGTCGAAATTCCCCTGGGGGAGGTCCAGCATCGTAATGAAATCATCCGCCGTCTTGGCAATGGGCTCGCAGTGAAAAACGTCCGCGAAACGGTAGATGCGCCGGAGTTTATCGTATCCCATCCAGCGCACCACTTCGGAGCGTTTGCGTTTCTGCTCCCGTCCGATGAATTCGATCAGGCTGCAAGTATAAAACAAGGCGCTGTTATTCTTCATTGCGGACCTCCCTTTCACAAACAAAGCAGTAAAAGCCAAAGTAAAAATCCTTGTTGTACCTTGCAATGCGGATTTCAGGCGATTCCACGACCCGTTTGCTTCCATGATAAAGAATCATTTCCCGGCCCTCCTGTCTGATGCTGCTGACTTGGCGTTATTATCCCACCCAGGAGGGCCTTTCGTCAACACCCCGTTTCCGCCGCTCCCCCTTTTGCAGCGGCGCCTTCTTCAGCAGCGCCGCCCCGCCGTAGCGCAAACACCGCCGCAGCCGCTCCTCCCCCCGGCCCATGGTCCGGGAAACGGTACTGCGGTCGATCCCCAGCTCCTGGGCGATCTCCTTCATGCTCATCCCCTGCCCATAGTAGAGCAGCAGCACCTGCCGCTGCCGGGGCGTCACATCCTCCCGCAGGGCCATGGCCAGGTTCCGGCGCAGCTGGTCCACCTCCTGGCCGTTATCCTGCGCCATCAGCTTGGCATAGACCGCCAGGTCCGCGGCGTCCGCCGTCCCCCGCTTGCCTGTGAATTTAGATCGTGTACCTGTCATTGCGCCGGTACCCCCTTTCGTAATAATGCTCCAGCAGCACCGCCAGATCCCGGGCCTCCCGCCAGATGGGCTCCAAACTCTCGCTGCGGATCCGCAGCCGGACCCGCTCCTCCTCACTGCCGGCCCCACGGCCCGCCTGCTCCAAGGCGCGGATGCGCTCCCGCACGCGGGCGGCCTGGCTTCGGTACTCCACGGCCATCTCCTCTAAGGTCATGCCATCCTCCTCTCTCTTTCTCTCTCCCTCCCGGCACTGCCAGCACAGCCCCGCCGCCAAGGGCGGGTCCTGGGCGTACTGTTCCTGGCCGCATTGACAGCAGAAATCCCGCGGCCAATCCCGCTGTTTGTCCCGGAAAGGGAAGACAATGGTGCTCCTCTCCAAAAAAATGCTCCTTTTTTTCAAAAACCCCTTGACAAATCCAGACCCTTCTGTTAAACTAATCATCGCTGCGGATGAGAAACGCTGGTGTAGCTCAGTTGGTAGAGCAGCTGATTTGTAATCAGCAGGTCGGGGGTTCGAGTCCGTACACCAGCTCCACAACTTCATACGGAGGAGTTCCCGAGTGGCCAAAGGGGGCAGACTGTAAATCTGTTGTCGACGACTTCGATGGTTCGAATCCATCCTCCTCCACCATTACGGAGCAAGCTTGGCGCTTGCTCCGTCTTTGTTTGTCCTGGGAGCCGGCTCATGTCGCTAGAACTAATGTTCTATTGCCTGTTCAGGATAGCACATCCTCCCACCGGTGTCAACGGGAGCGGCCAATTTCTTTTCATTTCGGTCCCATTTTTTCGGACTCAAATGGCGAAAAGGCGTCCCGCACAAGCCTTTCGGCCCCGGCGGGACGCCCTCTCCAACACGTTTTTCTGCCCAAATACTCAGGGCAGGCACTGCAGGGGGTCGATGGGCTCCCCCTGCCAGAGCACTTCAAAATGACAATGCGGCCCTGTGGCCCGGCCAGTGGCCCCCACCTGGGCGATGGCCTGTCCCTGCTCCACCGTCTCCCCGGCGCTCACCAACAGCGCCGAGCAGTGGGCGTAGTAGGTGACGAATCCATTGCCGTGGTCCACTTTCACCAGGTTGCCATAGCTGCCCTTCTCCCCGGACCAGGACACCGTCCCGGCGGCGGCGGCACAGATGGTACTGCCCTGGCTGGCGGCGATGTCCGCCCCCCGATGGAAGCCGGTGGAGCCAAAGATCTCCCGGCTGCCAAAGCCGGAGGTAACGCTCCCCATACAGGGCCAGACAAACCGCCCCTGGGCCCCCTGGACCCCCTGGGCCGTCCCCACCGCCACCTGGGTGGAGACCGACGGGAGGATGGGGATGGCGGAAAGGGTCTCCCGCTCCTCCTCCACGCCGCAGCGGTAGACCACCCGGTCCACCCGCTCCTCCTGTCCGGCGCTGCCCTCTCGCAGGAGCTTCTGCTCGCCCACCAGGAGGGTATCGTCCTCAATGATCTCCTCCTCCGGCGGCAGCTGCGCCGTATAGGTCTCCATTTCCACGGTACACACCGCCAGCCGGACCGTCTCCTCCTGGGCGGCAAAGACCTCCACGGCCTCCCCCTCCGGCGGCAAGAGCTTCTCCGCCAGCTCCGGCCCGGACAGCAGCTCCGCCTCCAAAGGCAGATAATCCTGCACCAGGTCCACCTCGCTGTCGAAGTAGGTACTCAGCGTACCCTCCCCCCGGTACCGGTCCTTCACCGCCTCCAAGGCGGCCTCCACCTCCGCCTGGTCCGCACAGGCCCCGGCGGTAACTCCATCCACCAGGAGCAGACAGGCCGGCTTCACCTGCTCCACGGTGTCCATCAGCGCGTCGGTCAAGTCCGCGCCGGCCTGGACCTCCTGCCGGGGGGCAATGGTGGGGACCAGAGCGGGGACCTCCTGGTAGCAATACTCCTCCTGGAGGATCTCCGAAACCTGCGCCTCCACCCGCTCCACGGCCTGTTGGTAGCTCTCCTGGCCCTGGACGTAGGCCACCGGGGCCCCGCCGCCGGTGGTGGTGACCGCATAGCACAGGGTGCAGGTGGAACTCACCACCGCCCCGGTAACGCTCAGCCCCGTCAGGCCCAGCAGTACCCCGGCGGCCAGCCGCCGGGCGCCATAGCGCCGCTCTTCCGGGGGCGGCGGCAGGACCGGCCCTAGGGGAAACTCGGATGTTTTTTTCACTGGACTTTGCTCCTTTCCTTTGCCTTGGGAATCCTTTGCAAAACTGTTACAAACTGGTTACAACCTAAGGATAAAAGGGACAGGCTCATCCGTCAAGGGGTCCCTTTTCAGAGTTTTTGCCGCCTTTGGGGGCATTTGTTGGAAGGGTGGGGGGAAAGTTTTTTCCGGGCCCCTCTTTACAGCCAGTATTAAACAGGGTATACTAATACGGATTGTTGAAGGAGGGGAGCCATTGTACGCATCATTTTCCCAGGCGCTGTCCCGGCTGCGCCGCGAGAAGGGGGTCAGCCAGCGCCAGGCGGCCCAGGCCCTGGAGGTATCCCAGGCCCTCCTGTCCCACTATGAAAATGGCATCCGGGAACCGGGCCTGGCCTTTGTCAGCCGGGCCTGTGATTACTATCAGGTCTCAGCGGACTATCTGCTGGGGCGCACAGGGGAGCGCACGCCTCCCCAGACGGCCTCCCAGGACCAGGGGGAGGCCCTGCTCCTGCGCACGGCGGACGCCATGAGCGTGGCCTGGGCGGAGCTATGCCGGCGGGAACCGGAGCTGGCGCCTCTGTTCCGCCGTCTTTCGACCCAACTCAAGCAGGACCTGAAATGCTAGGGTCCGAGAAGGAGGAAGCAGCAATGACGCAGCAAAACATCCGCAATTTTTCCATCATCGCCCACATCGACCACGGCAAGTCCACCCTGGCCGACCGGCTGCTGGAGCTGTGCAATGCCGTCAGCCAGCGGGAGATGGCGGATCAGCTTTTGGATAATATGGACCTGGAGCGAGAGCGAGGCATCACCATCAAAGCCCGAGCCGTAACCATCACCTATGATGCCCTGGACGGGGAACGGTATACCCTCAACCTCATCGACACCCCGGGCCATGTGGACTTCAACTATGAGGTCTCCCGCTCCCTGGCCGCCTGCGAGGGCGCCGTCCTGGTGGTGGACGCCTCCCAAGGCGTAGAAGCCCAAACCCTGGCCAACACCTACCTCGCCATTGAGCACGACCTGGAAATCCGGCCGGTGATCAACAAAATCGACCTGCCGGCGGCAGACGTGCCCCGGGTAAAAGCGGAGGTAGAAAACGTCATCGGCCTGGAAGCCCAAAACGCCCCGGAAATCTCCGCTAAATTGGGCCAAAACATCCAAGACGTCTTAGAAGACGTGGTCCAGCACATCCCCGCCCCCAGCGGAGACCCCAAGGCCCCCTTCAAGGCCCTGATCTTCGACAGCCAGTACGACCCCTACCGCGGCGTCGTGGTCTACTTCCGCGTCATGGACGGCACCCTGACCCTCTCAGACACGGTGCGCATGATGGCCTCCGGCGCCAGCTATGACCTGGTGGAGATCGGCCAGCTCCTGCCCACCCGCCTGCAGCCCTGCGATACCCTCTCCGCCGGAGAAGTGGGCTACCTCACCGCCTCCATCAAAAACGTGAAGGATACCCAAGTCGGCGACACCATCACCACCGCCGCCCATCCCGCCGCCGAACCCCTCCCCGGCTACCGCCCCGCCCGAAGCATGGTCTACTGCGGCATCTATACCGAGGACGGGTCCAAATACCCCGACCTGCGGGACGCCCTGGAAAAACTCCAGCTCAACGACGCCTCCCTCTCCTTCGAGCCGGAGACTTCGGCGGCATTGGGCTTCGGCTTTCGCTGCGGCTTTTTGGGGATGCTGCACATGGAAATCATCCAAGAGCGCCTGGAGCGAGAGTTCGATTTAGACCTCATCACCACCCTCCCAAACGTCATCTATGAAGTAACAAAAACCGACGGAGAAGAGGTCCGCGTAGACAACCCCCATAACTACCCCGACCCCTCCCAAATCACGGAGCAGCGAGAGCCCTACGTCAAAGTCTCCATCATCTCCCCCCCAGACTACGTGGGCAATATCATGCCCATGTGCCAAGAACGCCGGGGCGAGTTCAAGGACATGCAGTACCTGGATACCAATCTGGTAGAAATCCACTATCATATGCCCCTGAATGAAATCATCTACGACTTCTTCGACGCCCTAAAAGCCAAAACGAGGGGCTACGCCTCCCTGGACTACGAATTCCTGGACTACCGTTCCTCAGACCTGGTGAAGGTGGACCTGCTGCTCAACGGCGACCAAGTAGACGCCCTGTCTTTTATCGCCCACCGCGAAAAAGCCTATGCCCGCGCCCGCCGCATCTGCGAAAAGCTGAAAGAAAACATTCCCCGCCAGCTCTTCGAAGTTCCGGTCCAAGCAGCAATCGGCGGCAAAATCATCGCAAGAGAAACGGTAAAAGCCATGCGCAAAGACGTCCTAGCCAAATGCTACGGAGGCGACATCACCCGAAAAAAGAAGCTCTTAGAAAAGCAAAAGGAAGGCAAAAAGAAGATGCGTACCCTGGGCACCGTCCAGTTACCCACCGAAGCCTTCATGGCCGTACTCAAACTAGACGAATAATCCCAAAAAACCAGGGTCCAGGGGCGGGAGCCCCTGGCGGGATTCCAAGGGCAGAGCCCTTGGAGCAGGGGTCCAAGGGGCGGCACGCCCCTGTGGGGGTCCAGGGGGGCTGGCCCCCCGGCAGGGATCCAAGGGGCGGCGCCCCTTGGCGGGGTCCAGGGGCGCGGCGCCCCTGGCGGGGGTCCAGGGGGCCGCGCCCCCGGCCCTGCGTGAAGAAACGGTATAAGGAATCACAAAGCCCCCACCGCGTGCCAAACTCCCCCAAAAATCCCCTCCCATCCATGCTATAATGAAATCCAAGGAGGACGGCGCCATGTCGGCCAAAGAGGAATTTATTGAAATTTTCCAAGCGAATATCCAACGGGAGGGCGCGGAAGCCCTTCTGGACTACCTGAGCAACAAATGTGACTTTTTCACAGCCCCCGCATCCGCGCGCTATCACAGCGCCTACGCAGGCGGCTTGTGCGAGCACAGTCTAAACGTCTACCATTGCCTGGTGGACTACCTCCAGCGGGAACGGGTAACAGACCTGTACGGCCTGGAATACAGCCCGGAATCCATCGCCCTGGTGGCCCTGCTCCACGACGTGTGTAAGGTAGGCTGTTTCAAACCCTCCACCCGCAACGTCAAGGGGGAGGACGGCAAATGGACCCAGGTCCCCACCTTCCAGTTCGAGGACCCCCTCCCCTACGGCCACGGAGAGAAATCGGTCTACGTGGTCAACGGCTTCGTCCGCCTGACCCGGGAGGAGGCCATGGCCATCCGCTGGCACATGGGCTTCTCGGGCACAGAAGACAACCGCCTGGTGGGCCGGGCTTTTGCCAAATACCCCCTGGCCTTTGCCCTGTCGGTAGCAGACATGGAGGCCACCTACTTCCTGGAGCAGGAAGGCGGCCTCTGATCTCAACGCGCCTGGGAGACGAGATTGAACGGGCGCAGGAAAGGAATTAAAGTTATCCATGACGAGTTTTGCGTCTCTGGGGATCGAAGCGCCGATTTTAACGGCCTTAACCGATTATGGTTATCAGAACCCCACAGTCATCCAAGAAAAAGCCATCCCGGCGGGCATCGAAGGCCGGGACATCCTGGGCAGCGCCCAGACGGGCACCGGAAAAACCTGCGCATTCGGCGTGCCCATCCTGCAGCAGCTGGCCAATCGCAAGGGCACCGGCATCCGGGCCCTGATCCTCACCCCCACCCGAGAGCTGGCCATCCAGATCGACGACAACCTCCACGCCTATGGCAAAAATCTGCCCCTGCGGGAAGCGGTGATCTTCGGCGGCGTAGGCCAAACCCCTCAGGTGGAAGCCCTGAAACGAGGGGTCGATATCCTCACCGCAACCCCGGGGCGCCTGCTGGACTTGTGCAATCAGAAACTGCTGGACCTGTCCCATGTGGAGATCTTCGTCCTGGACGAGGCGGACCGTATGCTGGACATGGGCTTCATCCATGACGTGCGCAAGGTCATCGCCAAACTGCCCCAAAAGAAACAAACCATGTTCTTCTCCGCCACCCTCCCCCCGGAGATCACAGACTTGGTGGACAGCCTCCTCCACGACCCGGTGAAGGCCGCCGCCGCTCCCGTCTCCTCCCCGGTGGAGGTGATCCGGCAGGAGATCTGCCTGGTGGACCGGAACAACAAGACCCCCCTCCTGGTCCAGATCCTGCAGGAGGAACAGGTGAAAAACGCCCTGGTCTTCACCCGCACCAAACACGGCGCGGATAAAGTCACCCGGGACCTGACCCGCCGGGGGGTGGCCGCGGCCGCCATCCACGGCAACAAATCCCAAACCGCCCGGCAGGAGAGCCTGCGCCGCTTCAAAACCGGCGAGATCCAAGTCCTGGTGGCCACAGACATCGCCGCCCGGGGCCTGGACATCGAAGAGCTCTCCCACGTCTTCAATTACAACCTGCCCGAGGTCCCCGAGACCTACATCCACCGCATCGGCCGGACGGGCCGGGCCGGACGGGGCGGCAGCGCCATCTCCTTCTGCGACTATGGCGAGCAGCCCATGCTCCGGGACATCGAGAAGTTATTGAAGAAACCCATCCCCCGCCGCCGCCACGACTTCCCCATGGAAGTCTTCGACCCGCCCAAAAAGGACGCCCGGGGCCGGACGGTGAACCCCGAGGACGCCGAGGCCCGGCAGGCCGCCCGGGAGCGCAAGGCCCAAAGCCGCAAGGTGGGCGCACCCGGCACCCCCGTCACCCCCAAGCCCGCCAAGGCGGCGCACAAAACCAGCGAACCCGCCCGGAGCAAGCCCGCGGCGCAGCCCATGCCCCGCGGGAAACAGGGCCTGCAAAACCTTCAGGCCTTCCTGGACGCCCAGCCGGACCCCGATGAGGCCGTCATCGCCCCCATCCATCAGGACCCGCTGAAGGGGGAGAAGGTCATGGACGCCACCGCCCGCCTGCTCTCCTCCAAGCCGGTCTATCAATACTATGACCCCAAGAAGAAGGAGAAAGAGGGCGGGAAGCCCTCCGGCAAGCGGGGCCGGGGCAAGAAGGAAGCCCCCAAGGCCCCCATCGCCGCCGCAGCAACCGAGAAGAAGAACCCCCGCCGCCGGGAACCCCCCAAGAAGGGGGCGCCGGTCCCGGCCAAGCACTCCTCGGCCCAGCGTTCCCTGACCCGGGGCAAGGGACGCATCCCCCCCCGGCCGGAACTGCCCCAAAGCCGGCAGAAGGATTCCACCGAGCAGCACAGCCTGATGAAACCCTTCTATATCAACCATGATTAAGGACGAGACCTGGGAAGCCCGGCGTCGTCCAGAGCAGCGAGGAAGGAAGCGCCGCCGTCGGAAGCGGCGGCGCTTTTTCCCGTTCCTGCTGGCGCTGCTGCTGTGCGCCGGATGGGTCTGGTGGCAGCAAAACAGCCTGTCCACGGAGACCCTGACCGTCTCCGGCACCCCGGCAGGCTTTCACGGCTATCGCATCGCCATCGTCTCCGACGTCCACGGCAAGGAGTTCGGGGTGGACAACCAGCGCCTGCTGGCCTTTATTCAAGAACTTCGCCCGGACCTCATCGCCCTGGTAGGAGACGTGATTCATAAACCGGAGCAGCTGGCCATGGTCCCGCCCCTGGCCAAGGGCCTGGCCGCCATCGCCCCCACCTACTACGTCACCGGCAACCACGAGTGGGCGGCAAAGGTGGTCCGGACACTGGAACCCATGCTGGAGGACTGCGGGGTAACGGTGCTCTCCAACCGCTATGTGATGCTGGAGCGCGGCGGGGACCGCCTGGCCCTTCTGGGCGCCGAGGACCCCAACGGCTACGCCGGACAAAAGACCATCGACCAGCTGGCCCAGGAGGTCCGCGCCGCCGAGGGCGCGGAGACCTATCAGCTCCTGCTCAGCCACCGCAACAATCTATACAACAAGTACGCCGCCGCCGGAGTAGACCTGACCTTGTCCGGCCACGCCCACGGCGGCTTCCTCCGTCTGCCAGGGACCGACGGCCTCATCGGCCACAGCCCCGAGGGCCTGAAAATCTTCCCCAGCTACACAGCGGGCCGATACGACCTGAGCCACGGCACCCTGGCGGTGTCCCGGGGCCTGGGGAATCAGCCCCCCACCTTCCGGCTGTTCAACCGGCCGGACGTCCCCCTGGTGATCCTGAACTAGAGAAAGAGGCACGAACCCATGGAGCAAGCCATCCCCCGCTATGAGGCGGGACAATACGACATCGCCGTAGTGGGCGCAGGCCACGCGGGCATTGAGGCCGCCCTGGCGGCGGCCCGCCTGGGTCTGCGCACCCTCTGCTTCACCATCAACCTGGACGCGGTGGGGAATATGCCCTGCAACCCCGCCATCGGCGGCACCGGCAAGGGCCATCTGGTCCGGGAGCTGGACGCCCTGGGGGGCGAAATGGCCAAGGCGGCGGATCAAGCCTGCATCCAGTACCGCATCCTGAACCGGGGCAAAGGCCCCGCCGTCCACTCCCTCCGGGCCCAGGCGGACCGAAGGGCCTATCAGGCCATCATGAAGCACACCCTGGAGCGGCAGGAGAACCTGTCCGTGAAGCAGGCGGAGGTAACCGACGTCCTGGTGGAGGACGGCGCGGTGCAGGGCGTGGTCACCGCCACCGGGGCGGTGTATCGCTGCCGGGCGGCGGTGATCTGCTCCGGGACCTACCTGGGGGGCCGGACCATCGTGGGGGAGGTCTCCCGCTGGAGCGGTCCCGACGGGATGTTCGGGGCCAACGCCCTGACGGAAAGCCTCAAAGCCGCCGGGCTGACCCTGCGCCGCTTCAAAACCGGGACGCCCCCCCGGGTCAACGCCCGGTCCATCGACTTCTCCCAGCTGGAGCGCCAGGAGGGGGATGCCGACGCCCTGCCCTTCTCCTTCACCAACGACCACCCGGCCCCCAACCAGGTCTGCTGCTACATCACCTATACCACAGCGGCCACCCATGCCGTGATCCGGGCCCACCTGGACCGCTCGCCCCTCTTTTCCGGGGACATCCAGGGGGTGGGGCCCCGGTATTGTCCTTCCATTGAGGACAAGATCGTGCGCTTCCCCGAGAAACCCCGGCATCAGCTCTTTTTGGAGCCTATGGGATTAAACACGGAGGAGATTTATATCCAGGGTTTTTCCTCCTCCCTGCCGGAGGAGGTGCAGCTGCAGATGCTCCACACCCTCCCGGGCCTGGAGCAGGCGGAGATGACCCGCCCCGCCTACGCCATCGAATACGACTGTGTGGACCCCACGGAGCTGCTGCCCACCCTGGAGCACAAAAAGGTTGCGGGGCTGTACGGCGCGGGGCAGTTCAACGGCTCGTCGGGCTACGAGGAGGCAGCGGTCCAGGGCTTCGTGGCCGGGGTGAACGCGGCCTTAAAACTCCTGGACCGGGACCCTCTGATCCTGGACCGGAGCCAAGGCTATATCGGCGTCCTCATCGACGACCTGGTCACCAAGGGCACCAACGAACCCTACCGCATGATGACCTCCCGGACGGAGTACCGCCTCCTCCACCGCCAGGACAACGCCGACCAGCGCCTCACCGCCATCGGATACCGCCTGGGGCTGATTGACGCGGCCCGGTATCAGGCGGTTCTGGCGAAATACGAGGCGGTAGACCGGGAACAAAAACGTCTCACCCACACCGGAACGCCCCCCACGGCCCAGCTCAACGCCCTGCTGGAGGCCAAAGGGGAGCCGCCGGTGAAGAACAGCCTGCGCCTGTCGGACCTGCTGCGGCGGCCCCGGCTCAGCTATGACGAGCTGGCCCCCTTCGACCCGGAGCGCCCTGACCTGCCCAAGGCGGTCACGGAGCAGGTAGAAATTTCCATCAAATACGAGGGCTACATCGCCCGCCAGCAGCGGCAGGTGGAGCAGCTGCGCCGCCTGGAGGACCGCCGCCTCCCTCCAGACCTGGACTATACCGCCCTGGAGGGCCTGCGCCTGGAGGCGCGGCAAAAACTCAGCGCCATCCGCCCCCAGAACCTGGGACAGGCGGGACGGATCTCCGGGGTCTCCCCGGCGGACGTGGCGGCGCTGATGATCCACCTGGAACGTCTGGAACGCTCCAAAGCATGAAAAAGAGAGAGGGACACAGAATGGAACTCATCCAAGTAAAAGGGAACACATATTACCTGGACGGCCCCCAGCTCACCGGCGTCTACCGGCTGGAGGATGGCCGCTGCCTGCTCTTCGACCCCGGCAGCGGCAAGCTCCGCGCCCCCATCGAGGAAGCCCTGGGCAAGGCCGGCCTCACCCCGGCGGGGGTCATCCTCACCCATATGCACTATGACCACCACGAGAACTCCCGGTATTTTCGGGAGAAGTACGGCGCGGCGGTGGTCCTGCCCCAGCTGGAGGCGGACATCGTGCGCTGTGAGCAGAGCCTAAAAAATCACCTCTTCAACTTCACCATGGGCCTCATCCGCTCCACGAAACGGCTGCAAAGTTTGATCTGTCCCGATGCCCAGGCCATCCCCTTGGGCCAGACCCAGGCGGAGGTGGCCGGCGTGCCCCTGGAGGTGGTGCGCACCCCCGGCCACGCTCCGGATCACAGCTGCTTCATCACCCCGGACAACGTCTGCTTCGCCGGGGACGTCCTCATGACACAGGATATTTTGAAGGATTCCATGATCCCCTTTGTCTTCGATATGACCGATGATCTGGCCAGCAAGGAGAAGATGAAGGCCCTGAGCTGTGACGCCTACATCCTCTCCCACAAAGGCGTGGTCACCGGGAGCATTGCGGCCCTGGCAGAGGAGAACATCCAGCGGGTCCTGGGCCAGCTGAGGGCCTGCGCGGCCCTGGTGCAGGCTCCCATGACCTACAGCGCCTTTTACGCCGCCATCATCCAGGCCATGGACCTGCCGGTGGGCCATCCCGCCCGGGCCCTGCACCTGGAGCGGTACCTGCGCCCCTATGTGGAGTATCTCATCGACCGGGGAGACCTGATGCTCATCGACCTGGACGGCGCACCCGCCGTGGCCCCCGGAGAGGCTTTCCATGGGTAAGGCCGTGGTGCTGGGGCTCTCCGGCGGGGTGGACTCCGCCGTGGCGGCCTGTCTGCTGCAGGAGGCGGGCTATACCGTCTACGGCCACTGGTTGGACATCGGCCTGGGCGGCCGGGAGGACGCGGAGGCGGTGGCGGATCGCCTGGGCCTCCCCTTCTCCGCCGGAGACATCCGCCAGGAGCTGGAGGCCCAGGTAATGGCCCCCTTCCGGCAGGACTACCTCTCCGGACGCACCCCCCTCCCCTGCGCCCGCTGCAATCCCCTGGTAAAATTCCCCGCCCTCTTCCGCCGGGCGGCGCAGGTGGGGGCAGACTGCGTCGCCACCGGCCACTATGCCCGCATCCGCCAGGAGGCAGACGGCAGCTTCGCCCTGCACCGGGGCCGGGCGGAGAACGACCAAGCCTATCTGCTCTCCCGCCTGCCCCTGGACTGGCTCCCCCGCCTGCGCTTTCCCCTGGGGCCGTTCTGTAAAACCGAGATCCGGGCCCTGGCCCGTTCCTATGGCCTCCCGGTGGCGGAGAAGCCGGACAGCATGGAGATCTGCTTCATCCCCGACGGAGACTACGCCGCCTGGTTAGACCGCCAGGGCGAGACCCCGCCCCCCGGGGATTTCATAGACCGGGACGGGAGCGTCCTGGGCCGTCACAAGGGCATCCATCACTATACCTTAGGCCAGCGCCGGGGGTTAAGCATTTCCGCCGCCCACCGGCTTTTTGTTTCGGATATCCGCCCGGAGGACAACACGGTGGTCCTCTCCGACGGCACCGATTTACTGGCGGAGGAAGTCTGGGGCACAGACTGGAACCCCCTGGCCCCCATGGAGCCGGGGCAGTCCGTCACGGTCCGTCTGCGCCACTCCAAGACGCAGACCCCCGCCCGCTTCTACCCCACAGAAACCGGGGCCCGTCTGGAGTTGGAGGCCCCCGCCCGGGCTCCCACCCCAGGCCAGCTGGCGGCGTGTTATGCCGGGGACAAGGTCCTGGGCAGCTTTTGGATCACCGGCGCGCGGCGGCAGGGCTGCCCTCCCTAACAAGGCAGTCCTTCGCCGCGGCCAAGAGAGAGAAGGAGGAGACGACCATGGAACTGGAACAGGTCAAAGGCAACACCTGGATACTGAAAAGCTGGGAGCTGATCCCCCTCTACAAGGTGGATGAGACCCACTGCGTCCTGCTGGACACCGGCTATTACGACCAGCGGGAGGAGCTGGAAGCCGCCCTGCGGGACGCGAACCTGACCCCTGTGGGCATCCTGGGCAGCCATGCCCACATTGACCATATGGGGTCCTATGGGTATTTTCAAAAGAAAGGGGCCCAGCTGGCCCTCTCCCTGGGGGAGGCGGGGCAGTTATTCTCTCCCCTGGCCCTGCATCTGGAGTATTACAACCTCCATGTGGAGTCCTTTGAAACCTACCCGGAGCTCAAGGACATCACCTGTCTGGCGGACCGGATCATCCTGCCCCAGGAGGAGCGGATCGAGTTCTGCGGCGCACAGTTTGACATCATCCACACCCCGGGCCACACGGTGGACCATATCTGCGTGCGCACGCCGGACAACGTACTGTATTTGGGGGACGCGGTGATGACCGGCCGGACCCTCCACCGCTCCAAGTTCCCCTACACCTTCGACATGAAGGAGTACCTGAACTCCCTGGGCAAGCTGCGCCTGGAGCAGGCGGACCATTACATCGTGGCCCACGAGGGGGTCTATCAGGAGCTTTTGCCGCTGATCGACCTGGAGCTGCGCTTTTTGACGGAGCGGATGCGGGACTTGCTGGACCTGGTGAACGGTTCCACCTCACCCAAGGAGCTGACGGCTCAAATCTGCGAGGCGTACCACATCCTGCCCCGGAACCTGCGGGATCTGGCCTATTACGAGCTGGCCAGCCAGACATATATCCACTATCTCTGCGGCCAGGGGCTGCTGGAGCCGTATATCGCCGGGGAGCAGATCCGCTATCGCCGGACGGAGGCCTCTTTCCAGCAGGAGAAGAAGCGCAAGCGCAGTTTTCTGCCGAAAACGGGTTTGTTTCGGTGAGGGGCGATGAACGCGCCTGCATCAGGCAAGCCCCCAGCCAGAAGCAGTAGGAGATACAGCATGACAGCAAAGAAAAACGAAGTTTACACCCTGGACATCCAGGGCTACGGCAGCGGCGGCGAGGGCGTGGCCCATCTCAACGGGCAGGCGGTTTTCATCAAAGGCGCCCTGGCGGGGGATCGCTGCGCGGTCCAGCTCTTGAAGGTGGGGAAATCCGCCGCCTGGGGGCGGGTCCAGCAGGTCCTGACGCCCTCGGCCCACCGTCAGCCCCCGGACTGTCCCCAGTACCCTAAGTGCGGCGGCTGTGCCCTGCGGCACATGGGCTACTCGGAAGAGCTGCGCTTCAAGCGCCAGCGGGTGGAGGATGCCCTGCGGCGCATCGGCGGCTGGGACGGCCGGGTGGAGGTCATCCACGGCGCGGCCCAGCCGGAGCGGTATCGCAACAAGATCCAGTTCCCCGTGGCCCAAGGCCCTCGGGTGGGTTTTTATCGGGCCCGGAGCCATGAGGTCATTGACGCCCCGGACTGCCTTCTCCAACCCCTGGCCGCCACCCGCCTGCGGGCGGCTTTTCGGGCGTGGATGGAAACGCATCCTATTCCAACCTACGACGAGAAGCGCCACCAGGGGCTGATCCGCCATTTTTATGTCCGGATGAACCAGGCCGGAGAGAGCCTCTGCGCCGTTGTGGCCAACGGGGATCGGCTGCCCCATCAGGCCGCTTTGGTGGAAGCCCTGCGGGCGGCGGAGCCGGGGCTTGTGGGGCTTGTGCTGTCGGTGAACCGGGCCAAGACCAACGTGATCTTAGGCCCGGACTACCGCACCCTTTGGGGGCAGGACTTTTTGGAAGACACCCTGTGCGGCCTGCGCTTCCGGCTGTCGGTGCCCTCCTTTTACCAGGTGAACCGGGCGCAGACCGAGGTGCTGTATGGCCGCGCCCTGGAGCTGGCCGGCTTGACCGGAACAGAAACCGTCCTGGACCTCTACTGTGGGATCGGGACCATTACCTTGTGTATGGCCAGGAAGGCCAAGCGGGTCATCGGCGCGGAGGTGGTTCCGGAAGCGATCGCGGACGCCAAGGCCAACGCCCTGCGAAACGGGATCGAGAACGCCACCTTCCTCTGCGGGGATGCCGGAGAGGCCGCTCTGGCGCTGGCGAAGCAGAGGATCTCTCCCCAGGTTGTCTGCGTGGACCCGCCCCGGAAGGGGCTTTCTCCGGACGTGATCGCGGCCATCGCGGCGATGGAGCCGGAGCGGGTGGTGTATGTCTCCTGCGACCCCGGGACGCTGGCGCGGGATGTGAAGCGGTTGGGGGAGCGGGGGTATTCGCTGCGGTGCGCGGAGGCGGTGGATCTGTTTCCGCGCACAAGCCATGTGGAGACGGTATGTCTTTTGTCCAAACTTCCTTTGGAGCGTTGTGTTCATTGAGATCAAAAAGCAAAGAGGAGGCTGTCAGTTTTTGACAGCCTCCTCTTTTTGTGCGCATACACAATCACTATGGGCAGTAAGACGCTTACAAAAATTTGTACTTTCTTGTAGGCTATTTTTGTTTTTATGTTACTTTAAGGGTAACACAAATTCTACCAGATTTCAAGTTGAACACGCTTCTAAACTGACGGTTTTTTCCTTTGTTTTTTGTGTGGTTTGCCGTATTAAGTTTTTTAC
>JAAWAE010000003.1 GCA_022792035.1 Ruminiclostridium sp.
GATTCATGCCGTTTTTCGCGGACAGGATTCCTTTTGCTTTGACAAAATGCACAGGTTCCGGCCTCCTTTTTGGAATAGGATGCCCTATTGTAGCACAAATGTCCGCAAAAGGACAGGGGGGATCATCGGGTACTATGGAGCATTCCGTGAGCGTCTGCCACTACGACCTGCCCCACGGGGCGGAACTCATCATGATCTCCTTGGCGTTTGCCCGGGCGTTTCGCTGAGTTCCAACTGCCTAAGCGTAAAGATCCCCGATCCGTTCCAACCAGGAGCGGACCGGGGATTTTTTGCATCTTTGGGCAGAAAATTCCCCTTTGGGTGAAACCAAAGCCGCCGTCTGTGTGATATGATAGGTGAAAGCGCTTTCAAAAACGAGGATAGGAGGGGCGGCAGGGCATGAGAGAAACCGTCATCGTAGATAAAATGAGAGCCGGAGAGCCCTCCGGCCTGGAGGCCCTGATGGACCGCTACATCCCCTATGTGTCCACCATCGTGTGGAACATCCTCCGGGGCGTCATGCCTCGGGAGGATGGGGAAGAGGTGGTGTCGGATGTATTCCTGGCGGCCTGGAAGCAGGCGGGGGATCTGGAGCCCGGTTCCGTCAAGGCGTGGCTGGGGGCCGTGGCCCGGAACAAGGCCAAGAACAAGCTGCGCCAGCAGGGGATGACCTTGCCCCTGGAGGAGGATGCCCTGGACATCCCCGGCCTGGAGGACCCGGCCAGCGACGTGGAACGGGCGGAGGAACGGGCCATGGTCCGTCAGGCGGTGGGAGAGCTGCCGCCCCAGGACCGGGAGATCTTCCTCCGGCATTACTACTACGCCCAGACCGTAAAAGAAGTGGCCTTGCAGATGGGGATGAAGGAATCCACCGTGAAGACCCGTTTGAAGCGGGGCCGCGTGAAGCTGAAGGAAACATTGATGAGGGAGGGGTTTGCCCATGAAGCGTAATATTTCTGACTTGCTGGACTGCTACCTGGAAGAGGACTTGGAGCCCAACGGGGTCCAGCCCCTTTCCTCCAGGAGGATCAAGGAGATGACCATGAAAAAAATTGAGAAGAAAGAAACGGGCGGAACGCTGCGCCGTCTGCCCAGCCGGATCGTCATTGGTGTGGCGGCTGCCGCCATGCTCACCGTCTCCGCTTTTGCGGCGGGGGAGGCCCTGGGGGCCGGGGAGCTGCTGCGCAGCTATTTCACACAGGGCGGGGAGGAGCTGACCCAGGGTCAGGTCCAGACCATGGACGCCATCGGCGCGGCCTTTGAGGGCGGCGTCACCAGCAGCGGGGCCACCCTGACGCCTCTGGCGGCGCTGGCGGACGAGAACGTGTACTATCTGCGCCTGCGGGTCCAGGCCCCGGAGGGGACGGTCCTGCCGGACCTGGACGAGGATACCGGTTACTATCAGCTCTTCGGGGACACGGCCCAGGAGAGCATGGATTTGGACCTGTCGGCCTATCCGGGAGAATACCCCCCGGGCTACTATGTGGACTTCAGCTGGCTGCCGGACCAGGACCCCGGGGATAACATCAAGGAAGCGGTGGTGAAGTTCCAGGTCATGGACGGCGAAGGGGAGGAGAGCAGTCCCTTGAAGTTCAACGACGGGGTTTCCAAGCCTCTGACCATCCGTGGTCTGTGGGTCCAGTCCCCGGACAAGGGCTACACCGAGATCTTCAAAGGGGAGTTTATCTTTGATATCGGGAAGAATTACGAGAGCCGCAGCGTGGACCTGGACTGCACGGGCCTGAGTTACCAGGACAAGATCGGCTATACTGTGTACCCGCAGAGCATGACTCTGTCCCCCCTGAGCCTCTCCGGCCAGTTCGGCTGTACGCTGATGGACAACCAATGGGTAGGAGCTGGCATGGGCCCTGTGACCATCGCCCTTAAGGACGGCAGCACCTTCTTTGCTCAGCCCAACTATGAGCCCGAACCGCAGCAGCTGGCGCGGATTCCTCTGGACGAGATTCCCATCAGCGACACCCCTGACACCCGCTTCCGGGGCACCATCGTCTTTGACGAGCCCTTGGACTTGAGCCAGGTGGACTATGTGGAATATGGCGGGCAGAAGATCCCAGTGGAGGTGAAGTAACAGACATAGGCCAAGGACCCGTGGGCAGAGCGCTCCACGGGTCCTTGTGTTTTTCTTCAGGATATGGTATAATTTCAGGGAAGAACGCCGAAAGCCTTACGCCGATAGGAGGTTCCTGATGAAAAAGATCATATCCCTGTCCCTGAGCGCACTGCTGCTCCTTGCCCTGACTGTGTCCGGCTGCCAGCAGGAGAGTGCCCAAAAGCCGGAGCTGGAGAAAACCATTGCCAACCGGCTGGCGATGACACCAGAACAGGTCTCCGCCATGGCGGACGGCGTCCAAGACCTGGACCTGACCTCTGCTGAGGGGGAGAACACCATCGTTCACGTCCGCCAGAGTTTTGGGAACCAGCGGGAGCTGTATATCCTCTATGACGTGACCTTCTCGGAGAAAATCGACCTGGATGTTTTGAAGGACGGTATTTCTCCCATCTCCGAACGTTTATCGCCGGAAGGGGGGGAACGCACCGGCACCAGCAGGATGAGCACCATGTCCCGGGAGGGACAGACCATCACCTATTTGAGTTACTTTGAGTGCGGAGAGCAGGAAGGGTGGCCGGAGGGTGCGCTGTGCTTCACCATCGACGGCTTCCAAAACACCAGGCCCAAGGACGATGCCCAGGAGGGGGATGAGGTAGAGTTTGAGAAGCTTTCGGAGGATGTACACAAGCTGAGCTGGGTCCCCACCAACGCCGGAGAGACCATCATCCAGGACATCCCTGGAGAGGGGGACCAAAAGGCGGGCAAGGTCTATCTGACCCCCTTCTCCCTGCGTTTGGAGCTGAACGAGACGAATCAGCCGGATATGGAGAGCCTGAAACAAAGCATACAGTTCCTTTACAAAGACGGAACGGCTTCCTCAATCGTTTCTCGCTCCAGTGGTGGAGGGCATTCTGAAGACAATGGGAAGATGACCGGTGTCAACTGCCACTGGCAATTCATAGGGAACATAGACCTCTCCCAGCTGGAAGGGATGGAGGTTGACGGACATACTCTTTCTTTTTAATTACAAAAGCACATCCCCTGACAGGAATCCCTGTCAGGGGATGTGCTTTTGTTGGGCTCTGCCCAAACCCGCCAGGGCTTTGCCCTGGACCCACCGTCCTTTGAAAAGGGCGGCCCGGAACTTTATATGTCAGACCTCTCGCTCCGGGGCAAAGAACGCCACCCCGATGGCCCCCGGCCCGGCATGGGTCCCGATGGTGCTGCCGATGCAGTAAGCCGGTACGGCATCCATTTCGCCCCGCCACAGCTCGGCGCTGTCCCGGAGGTATTTCTGCAGCAGGCTGTCGTCCAGTCCGGAGTAAGCCGCCGCGTAGGGCATGGAGAAGTCGATGCCCCCGGACTTCTGCACCAATTGCATCAGGAGGTTATTCCCTTTCTTAGACCCCATGGCTTTCCCGGCCAGCTTCACGGCCCCGTCTACCACAGAGATCACGGGCTTGATGTTCAGCACCGTCCCGACCCCTGCTGTTACGGCGGAGATCCGTCCGCCCTTTTGCAGGTACTCCAGGGTGTCCAGCAGGGCCATGAGCCGGATACGGCCTTTCACCCGTTCCAGCTCTGCCGCGATGGCCTCCGCCGACCAGTCTTTCCTGTGCAGGCGCAGGGCGTAGCGCAGCAGCAGCCGCTCCCCGATGGAGACGTTTTGGCTGTCCACTACATGGACCGTGGGGAAGTCCCGGGCCGCCTGCACCGCGCTGGCGTAGGTCCCGGAGAGTTTTTCCGAGAGGGTGATGACCACCACGCTGCTGCCGTCGGCGGTGAGGGCTTGGAACTGCTCCTCAAATTGGAAGGGGGTGATTTGACTGGTTACGGGGAGCTCGTCGCGCTCGATCAATTTTTCAAAAAATGCCTGACTGTTCAGGTCCACCCCGTCCAAGTACTGCTCGTCGCCGAACTGTACGGACAGGGACATCAGGACCACGTCCAGGGCCTTCGCCTCCTCCAAGTCGATGTCGGATGCGGAGTCTACCATAAGTTTAACTGCCATGAGAAAACCTCCAATGATGGTATGGTGTTATGCGTCCACCTCCCGCAGCCGTTCCACGATGGTGTGTCTGGCCACGGCCCGGTAGGTCCACAGGGGCACCAGGACCCCCAGGAGCAGGAACAGCGGCAGGACCACCAGGATCGGGGTCAAGGTGAGATGATAGCTGAAGAACCAGAAAATGTTGCTGGCGGCACGCCCCACCAGGGGACCAGCCCCCACGGTCAGCAGGGTACACAGCAGCAGGGAGAGGATGGTGTAGTATAGACCCTCACACACCAGCATGGTCTTCAGCTGCTTTCCGGTCATGCCCACGGACTGCAAAACGGCAAACTCCCGCTTCCGGCTCAAAATGCCCGTGAGCACTGCGTTGATGAAATTCAGGACGCCCACTAAGCCTACGATGCCGCTCAGCGCGGTGCCCATGGTGAAGAACATCCCCTTAAAACCCTCGAACTCGGCGACGTAGGTGGCCCGGCTTTCATAGTCGTAGGTGGGCTGGACGGATTCGGTGTACTCCGCCAAAAAGTCCTCCATGGCGGGGTTGGCCTCGTCGGTGGTGTCGTAGAGATAGGTCATGACGCTGTCGGTGCCGGTATCCTGGATGAACTGCTCCGCCCCCAGGATGAACTGGTCCGCGCCGTAGAAGCGGTAGGAGATGGAGTTGGGGATGTTCACCACGGCGCAGACGGTGTAGTCCACGTCCTCATATTCCACGGCCCGGGAACCGTAGGGACGGCCGCTTTCGTAGGCGGCGTCCCCGTCGGCAAAGATCTCGCCGGTCTCCCGGTCGTAATACTCCCGCTGGGTGACATAGTGCAGGGTGACGGTGTCCCCCAGTCTGGCCCAGTGGGAATCCCACTCTGTGGAGTTATAGTCGTCGGTGTGGTAGACGGCGGCGATGGCCCGCTGGCTGGGGTCGGAGAGGGGGGCCAGATCTCCGTCCAGGACGTTGAGCAGGCTCAGGGGGAAGTCCTCCATGCCGTAGAGCTGCACCCGGTCCGCCAAAAGGCCGTCCTCGCTGCGCTCCATGCTCTCGACCATCAGGTCTAAGGTTTCGGGGCTGTTCCATTTGCCCCAGACGGTACGGTACCACTCCTCGGTGATGAATTCCTCGATATCGGAGGTGATGCCGTAGATCCGCCCCGCTTCGGTGATGCCTTCCTGGGCGTTGACCTCGTCGATCACCGTCTCTGAGACGGCTTTGTCGGTGTTGAAGCCGTGACTGCTGGTCTGGAAATACGACGCGTCCCCCAGGATGAAGTCCACGTTGGCGTTCTGGGCCAGGTATTTGTCCATGTCGAAGCCGTTGGCGAAGGTGTAGGTCAGGGTGGCCAGCACCAGGGCCAGGGTCAGTGAGATCACCGTCACCACGGTGCGCACCCGGCTGCGGCCCAGATTGGCCCAGGCCATCTTGGGCAGGGAGGCGCCTTTCTTGGCGGAACGCTTCCCGTGCTTCTTGGCGCTCCCGCCGCCCTCGGTGTAGCGCACGGCCTCCACCGGGGAGACTTTCGCCGCCATCCGGCCCGGACGGGCGCAGGAGAGAAAAACGGTGAACAGGGCAAACAGCGCCGCCCCGATGAAGATCAGGGGGTTGAAGGTGACGAAGGTGTGGGGATAGCTCAGCTGGGCCATGATGACGGGGGTGAGCTTGTTGCCGATGAAGAAGCCGATGATCAGTCCCAGAGGGATGCCCGCCAAGCTCAGCAGCAGGGCCTGCTGGCGGACGATGCGCTTTAACTGCCGCCCGGTGGTGCCGATGGTTTTCAGCAGGCCGTAGAAGCGGATATCGTTGGTAACAGAAATCTGAAAGACGTTGTAGATGATAAGGTAGCCGGTCAAGATGATCAGCAGGAGGATCACGGCGATGGCCAGGACGGTGGTGACGTCAAAGCTGTCACTGAGCTTGGCCCCGGAGTAGCCCCAGTTTACACCGATGTTCAGATAGTTGTCCTGGTTAGTATCGTCGCTCTGGCAGCCGTGGTTGGCCAGGACCTGCTTTATGTTGTCCTCGATGTGCAGGGCGTTTCGGAACATCATATCCAGGTTCCATGCCCCAGTCATGGAGGATTCGTTTCCGCTGCTCATGGCTGCGAACTGCTCCGCCGCGCCGCGGGTCAGGAGGATGTGGTTGGCCACCACGGCGCTGTCGTACTCCCACCAGCCGGAGAGGGTGCCGGTGTAGGTGACTAACTTCCGGTCGGAGGTGTTCTCGTCGATGTAGAAGGAGAAGCTCACCTCTGCCCCGATCTCCGGCTCGACGCCCAGGAGGGCCAGGACGTGGGTGTCCGTGGCGATCTGGTTGCTGCCCTCGGCGGGGAGGGTCCCCACCTCGGGGGTACAGAAGTAGTGGGGGGCGGCTTGCGGCTCCAGATAGGAGACCTCTACATGGGATTTGTTGAAGGGGATATCCATGGGCATCCCCACGAACAGCCTGGCCCCGCTCTCCACGATCAGGGGATCGTCTCGAAATTCCTCCACCTGTTCCCAGCTGATGTCCTTAATGGAGCCGTGCATATCGCCTCCGGCCTGACGGAAGTTCTCCTGCTGGTAGGAGTAGTTGATGGAGGCGACGATGGTGAACAGGGACGTGAAGAGCACGGTGGTCAGGGCGATGGCCAAAATGGCGATGATGTTCCGGGTCCTGGCCGCGGCCATGGAGCGGAAGCCCAGGCGGCGGATACACTTGCGGTTGGATACCTTCATGCCCCTCACCCCCGAACCACGATGCGCCCATCCTCAATGCGGATGATGCGGTCAGCCATCTGGGCGATCTCCTCATTGTGGGTGATCATGACGATGGTCTGGGCGAATTTCTGGCTGGTGACTTTCAGCAGGCCCATGACGTCCTGGCTGGTCTTGGAGTCCAGGTTGCCGGTGGGTTCGTCGGCCAGGATGATGGCGGGCTTTGCCGCCAAGGCCCGGGCGATGGCCACCCGCTGCTGCTGGCCCCCGGAGAGGTTGTTGGGCAGGTTGCTCAGCTTGGTCTGGAGACCCAGGGTCTCGACGATCTGGTTCACATAGTCCTGGTCCGGCTGGTGTCCGTCCAGCTCCATGGGCAGGACGATGTTCTCGTAGACGCTGAGCACCGGCACCAGGTTGTAATTCTGAAACACGAAGCCGATCTTCCGGCGGCGGAAGATGGTCAGGGCTTCGTCCTTGAGGGCGAAGAGTTCTTTCCCGTCCACGGTGACGCTGCCGGAGGTGGGACGGTCCAGTCCGCCCAGCATATGCAGCAGGGTGGATTTGCCGGAACCGGAGGTCCCCACCACGGCCACGAACTCGCCTTTTTCCACGCTGAGGTCCACCCCGTCCAGAGCGCGGACCTGGGCCTCGCCGGAACCGTAGGTTTTTCTCAAATCCTTGGTTTGCAGAATGGTCATATCTGATCCCTCCATGACTAAAGTTTGCTTGGTTTTTCTGGATGCTCTCACTTTAGCATAGGAATCTTTCCACATTCTTTCGGAAATCTAACGGTTTTGAAAGAATTCAATCCCGGGGGAGGAAGAGGGAGAAGGTGCTCCCTTCCCCCGGCCGGGACCGGACCTTGACGTATCCGCCCTGTTCCTGGGCGATCTGCCGCACCAGATACAGCCCGATGCCCACGCCCTCCACGTCCTGAACGGCCCCGGCGCGGTAGAAGCGCTGAAAAATCTTGGACTGCTCCGCCTCCGGGATGCCGGGACCGGTGTCCGAAACGTCGACGCGGCAGAAGAGAGGATAGCTCTGCACCCCCAGGGACACCCGGCCGCCCGGCGGGGTATATTTGATGGCGTTGTCCAGAAGGTTGCACAGGGCTTCCTCGGTCCATTTGGGGTCAAAGACGGCCCATTCCTGGGTGGGATGCCGTTCCAGACGCAGCTGCTTCCCCTCCGCTTTGGGGAGGAATTGGGCCGCGGCCTCCTCCAGCACCGTCTCCAGGGGAGCCTGACGGGGGGTCAGGGAGAGGATGCCCGTCTCCAGCCGGGAGAGTTTCACCAGGTCCTCAATGAGGGCCTGGAGCTTCCGGCTCTGGGCCTCCAGGGCGGCGGCGCAGGTCCGTCCCTCCTCGGGCAGGTCCAGCTCGGCAAGGAGCTGGGCATACAGACAGAGGTTGGCGATGGGGGTCTTTGTCTGGTGGGAGATGTCCGCGATCAGGGTTTTAATCTTTTCCTTCTCCTCCGCCACCTGTTTTGCGGAGATAGCGGAGGAGGAGAGATAGTGGGCCAGCCGGGTCTCCAGGGCGGAGAGCCGGCTTTCATCAAAAGTCTCCTCCTGGGACACGCCCCGGGTGGCCTGTTCCAGCATGGCGTCCAGGCGGATGATCTGACGGCGCAGGCGCAGCCGGTCCCAGAGGACCACCGCCGCCGCCAGGAGCAGGACCAGCAGGACAAAGCACGTCGTCATCTCACTTCACCGTCCAGGTGTAGCCCACGCCGTACACCGTCTTGAGGTATTGCGGCTTAGAGGGGGTATCCTCCAGCTTGCCCCGCAGGCGCTTCACCGTCACCGAGAGGGCGTTCTCGTCCACATACTCCGCCCCGTCGGTCCACAGCCGGTCCACCAGGGTCCCCCGGCTGAGGGTGGCGCCCCGGTTTTGGACCAGAAGGTACAGCAATTTCTGCTCCGTTTTGCTCAGCTCCACGGGCCGTCCGTCCTTTTTGAACTCCATGCGCTGGAAGTCGAAGACGAAGCCGTCCAGCTCTACCACGCCGCTGTGTTCCGCCCCGCCCCGGCGCAGCTGGGCGTTCACCCGGGCCCGGAGCACCGCCAGGGAGAAGGGTTTTGTGATGTAGTCGTCCGCCCCGGACTCCAGCCCGGTGACGATATCCGTCTCCATATCATTGGCGGTGAGGAGGATCACGGGGACCTGGCTGGTTTGGCGGACCTGGGCCAGCAGGTCCAGGCCGCTGCCGTCGGGGAGGTTCACGTCCAGGATCAGCAGCTGGAAGTCCTCCGCCGCCAAAGCCTCTCGGGCTTGGGCCAGGGTGGCGCAGCGGGTGAGCTGGATGTCTTTCAGGGCGAAGCCGATGCCTTGGCTCAGGGCGAGGTCATCTTCCAGCAAAAGCAGACGCTTCATGGCGTTCCTCCTCGGATCAGATTTGCGGACGATTGGGATTTGCACAGTACACGGGACGGGCTTTCCGGATATACGGACCTTAGCACAGTTTTCCATCCTTGTCAACCATGTGCCCCCGGCCTTTTGTAACATTTTCAGCATTTTACACATAGGTTGGTGTGTACGGCGAAAGATGGCGAAACACGTATCCTGCGTGTGAAGGGAAAGAAGGGAAACAAATGCAGCAATTTCATTGGCAAGAGCGATTCAACATCGGAGTAGAGGTTGTGGATGAGGCGCACCGCCAACTCTTTTCCATCGTGGAAAAGATCTTGGAGCTTTATATTCAAAAACACGAGGATAAGTTTGCCTGTGTGGAAGGGATCAAATACTTCAAGGCCTATGCCATCCGGCATTTTGCCGAGGAAGAGGCGTATATGCGTGAGATCGGCTACGACGGCTATCTGCCCCATAAGCGGCTTCACGACAGGATGAAGCGGGAGATCCTCCCGTCCCTGGAGCGGGAGCTGTATGCCTCAGATTTTTCCACCGAAGCGGTACAGCGTTTCATCGGCGTTTGTACCGGGTGGCTCACCGGTCACATCGTCATAGAGGACCGGGCCATCACCGGGAAGACGGCCCTGAGCGCAGGCCCCCTTCGTCTGGATGACGAGCGGTCGGTGATCCGGGCCGTGATCCTCTATCCGCTGCGGGAAATGTTTGGAACAGAGGTGGAGTTCGTGGGCAAGTTCTCTAAGGAGGATGCCATTGTGGATGCCCAGTATTACGAGCTGCGCTACCGCAGCCAGGAGGGGCAGAACCTGTGCTTTATCCTGATCATTGGGGAACGTTTGCTGCTCCGGGCAGCCAGCCTGATGTTCGGGATGGATTTTTACACCAAGAACGAGATCGTCCGCTTTGCCATGCAGGAGATCGTCCAGAACTTGATGCAGCGGGCCGCGGCCAGCTTCGGCCAGGACCCAGACCACTATCAGTTCCAAGGGGACGGTTTTCTGGAGCGGGAAGCGTTCGGACAGAGCGTGCGGGAGCACATGCCCCGTTACAGCCTGCTTTTCCGGGTCAGACAGGATTCTTTCGCGCTGTGCATCCAGCAGCGGCCAGCAGCCGCCTGAAGTGTTGAGAGCAGGCGCTGTTTCCCCTGGCGGAGCGGCGCCTTTTCTCCCCCCCGGCGTACCCTGTGCGAAGCGGATCGTGCTTTCCCGCCGGCATGGAAAAATCCCTCAAAAATAATTTTCTTTACATCCAGCGGCAAATCCCGTACAATAGGGAACAAAGGGAGCGATTTCCGCTCGATTCATTACAAAAGGGAGACGCATAATGAGAGAGAAAAAACAGTTCAGTAGCCGATGGGGCTTTGTCCTCTCGGCGGTGGGCTCTGCCGTGGGCATGGCCAACGTTTGGGGCTTCCCGTCCAAGATGGGCAAGTACGGCGGCGGTGCCTTTTTGGTGGCGTACCTGCTGTTTATCGCGCTGTTCAGCGTGGTGGGCCTGACCGCGGAGTATTCCGTGGGACGCCGGGCCCATACAGGGACACTGGGCGCCTATGAAATGGCTTGGGCGAGCCGGCGCAAGGGCTTGGGGAAGGCAGGCGGTGTTTTGGGCTGGCTGCCCCTGGCGGGGTCTATGTGCATCGCCATCGGCTATGCCGCCATCATCGCCTATGTCCTGAAAGCTTTTGCCAGCTCCATCAGCGGCAGCTTGATGCACGTGGATACCAACGAATGGTTCGTGGGTTTCTCCGAAACGGACTATTCTGTGCTGCCCTTCCATATCATCGTGGTGGTGGGGACCCTGCTGACCCTCTTCCTGGGGGCAAAGAGCATCGAGAAGACCAACAAGGTCATGATGCCGATCTTTTTCATCATCTTCGTCATCCTGGCGGTGCGGGTGGCCTTCCTGCCCGGGGCTGCTGAGGGGTACCGCTATATGTTCTCCTTCCGCTGGGAGGAGCTGATGGACCCCATGGTCTGGGTCTGGGCGATGGGACAGGCTTTCTTCTCCCTGTCCATCACCGGCAGCGGTATGATCGTCTATGGCGCGTACCTGGACAAGAAGATGGACGTGGGGGCGCTGGCCCGGCAGACCGCCCTCTTTGACACGATTGCGGCCCTGGTGGCAGCCCTGGTGATCATCCCAGCCTGCTTTGCCTATGGGCTGGACGTGGGCTCGGGTCCCTCTCTGCTCTTCGTTACCCTGCCCCGGATCTTACAGGATATCCCTCTGGGTCAGGTCTTTGCCATCATCCTGTATATCGCCATGGCGTTTGCCGGGGTCAGCTCCCTGCAAAATATGTTTGAGGCGGTGGGGGAGTCCCTGCAGCACCGCTTCCCCAAGCTGGCCCGGACGGTGGTCCTGGTGATCTTGGGGGTCATTTGCCTGGGGATCGGCCTGAACATGGAACCCATCTTCAAGTGGGGTCCCTGGATGGATGTTGTCTCGATCTATATCATCCCCATCGGCGCGACCTTGGGCGCGGTCTCCTGGTTCTGGATCATGCGCCGGGAGGAACTGATGGACGAGGTCGGCCAGGGGGCGAAGAAGGCCCCCAGCCGCGTGTGGTACAACGTGGGACGGTTCGTGTATGTGCCCTGTGCCATCATCCTGTGCTGCGTGGCGCTGTTCATGAAGGTGGCATTCTAAAATAGGATATGTCTGCCCGACGAGGGGGCTGTCTCTTTTGATCTTTGCGGATCAGGAGGGACAGTCCCCTTCGTTTTCTCGTGGGGGAGGGGACTTTTTGGGGGAAAGTACGAAAAAGGAAAAATCTTGTGACAAAACATGAGAAAATTCGTTTGTTCCCTTGACAGCTGTTCTAGCCTGTGCTATACTGTACTTGTATAAATGATACGGTACAAGACGGAAAGACGGTGAGTATTTGGAGATCGTTGTCAGCAACAAAGCCAGCCGCCCTCTGTACGAACAGATTTCCTCTCAGGTCAAGGCCCAGATCATGAGCGGAGAGCTGAGGGCCGGGGAGGCCCTGCCTTCCATCCGCGCCCTGGCCCGGTCGCTGCAAATCAGCGTCCTGACCGTGCAGAAGGCATACGATCAGCTGCAGACGGACGGATTTATTGAAACGACGGCGGGGAAGGGCTGCTATGTCTCCGCGCGGAACCAGGATTTCTACTTGGAGGAGCAGCAAAAGAGGATTGAAGAAAAATTCAGCGAAGCCATTGAGATTGCCCGGGCGAGCGGGATCTCCTTGGACAAGCTGCGGGAGCTATTGACACTGCTGTATGAGGAGGATTGACCATGGACTATGCTTTGACCGTTTCCGGTCTCACCAAAACCTATCCGGACTTTAGGCTGGATCACGTTTCCTTTGCTGTGCCCAGCGGCTCTATCGTTGGGCTGATCGGCGAAAACGGTGCGGGGAAGAGCACCACCGTCAACGCGGTCCTGGGACTGATCCAGAGGGAGGCGGGGCAGGTCTCGATTTTGGAGCGGGAAACGCTGGATGATGCCACCAAGGAGCAGATTGGGGTCGTGTTTGACGGCAGCAATTACCCCGAGATCCTCTCCCCCAAGCAGATCCACCGGATCATGCGGCAGATCTACCGCTCCTGGGAGGGGGAGACCTATTTCCGCCTGCTGGACCGCTTCTCCCTGCCCCAGAACAAACCCCTCAAGCAGTTTTCCAAGGGCATGAAGATGAAGCTGGCCATTGCCGCGGCCCTGTCCCACCAGTCCAAGCTGCTGATTTTAGACGAGGCCACCAGCGGGCTTGACCCCGTGATTCGGGATGACCTCTTGGATTTGCTCCTGGACTTTGTCCAGAACGAAGAGCACGCCATCCTGATTTCCTCCCATATCACCAGTGACTTGGAGAAGATCGCGGACCACATCGTATTCATCCATGGGGGAAAGGTGGTCTTTTCCAAGCCAAAGGACGAACTGACGGAGCAGTATGGGGTCCTCAAGTGCGGGGCCGCGCAGTATGAGGCGCTGGACCCATCGGACCGCGTCGTATCCCGCAGGATGGAGTATGAGTGGCAGGTCCTGGTTTCCGACCGGCATACGATACAGAAAAAATACCCCAAAGCCCTGGTGGTCCCGGCCACCCTGGACGAGATCATGCTGCTCTATGTAAAGGGGGAAGCGGGATGAGAGGCGTTTTATTAAAAGATTTGTACATTGCCAAGGGTAATATCCTGGTGACGGTGGTCAGCCTGATCGTCTTGGGCTTTGGCTTATCCTTTCTGCTGGAAACCAGCGCGCTGTTGCTGCTGTCCCCGGTGGCTTCCACCACGGCGGTGTTTATCAGCATCACCAGCGACGCGAGTTCCAAGTGGAGCAAGAACGTGATCACCATGCCCATTGCCAGGCATCAGATCATTGGCGAGAAGTTTTCCTTTTACCTTATTCTTGCGGTCCTTGGAGTCGCGGCCGCGCTGATCCCCTGCGGGGTCCTTGCCTTGGCTGGACGCGGGGTCACGGTGCATTCTTTGTGCCTGTATGGCACGCTTGGCATGAGCGCCACGCTGTTGGCGGGAGGCATCAGCCTGCCGTGTGCGTACTTCTTCGACCCGGAAAAATCTCAGATCGTTTTTATGCTGTCGTTCTTGGCTTCCACCGGTATCATCACGGGGCTGGTGTTTTTGACCAACGTGTTCCTGCCGGTGAAAGAGCATATCCTTTTGGCCTTTGCTATCGTGCTTGGGGTGGCGGCGCTGTGGTTTTGCCTCGCTTACAGGCTCGCGGTCCGGGTGTACCAGAAGCGGGATGTGGTTTGAAAACCGGTAGAGGATATTCCTTTTTTTCTTCATCTGTGCTATACTCAGGGCAGCAAAGCGCGAAAAAGAGGAGGATGATGTCATGATACCCACCTACCTGGAAGCCCTGGACCTTCTGCGGGAGTACAACCAGGGGGAATTTCACCTCAAGCACGCCTATGTTGTCTCGGATGTCATGGGATGGTTCGCGGACAAGCTGGGCTGGGGCGAGGAACGGGAATTCTGGTCCATCGTGGGCCTGCTCCACGATCTGGATTTTGAGCAGTATCCCGGCGAGCACTGCGTCAAGTCCCAGGAGATCATGCGGGAGAGGGGGCTGGACGAGCGGCTGATCCGTGCCACGGCCAGCCATGGCTACGGCATCGCCGTGGACATCGAGCCGGAGCACGTCATGGAAAAGGTGCTCTTTGCCACCGACGAGCTGACGGGTCTCATCGGCGCGGCGGCGCTGATGCGTCCGTCCAAGAGCGTGTCGGACCTGGAGGTGAAGTCCGTGAAGAAGAAGTTCAAGGACAAGAAATTTGCCGCAGGCTGTTCCCGGGACGTGATCCTGCAAGGGGCGCAGATGCTGGGCTGGGAGCTGGACGAGCTCATCGACCTGACCATCCAGGCCATGCGGGCCAGCAGCAACGTGGATTAACGCGGCGATAGGCATTTCGCCGTTGTGTTGAGCGACAAAAAAGAGACCGACTGCAGGCGGCAGCCGGTCTCTTTGCCGTTATGGGTTAGAAAAAGCAGATCACATTAAGCCTTGGCTTCGGCGGGCAGCTCCACAGGAGACACTTCGTCGAACTGGCTCAAGGTCATGGAGACGATCACGCCCTTGATCTCAAGGCCCTGAAGCTGGTCGCCATAGACCTGTGTCATCAGAGCATTCATGAAGGCGGTCATGTCCATCTCGTACTGCACGGGATAGTAAGTAGTGGGGTCGATCCAGATGCTGATGGTCAGATCGCCCAGGTTGGTCAGGTCGATGTCGTCGCTGCTCATGTTCATCTGAGCCAGCATATCGTCCATACCGGAGGCATCCAGGACCTTAGCCATATCTTCCTTGACGATGACGCCGTCGTAGCGGTTGGCTTCCACGCCGTTGATGGTCTCGGTGCCGTTGGCCTCGAAGTTCTCACTGCTGGAGAAATAGAGGTCCATGGAAGCGGTGGCGTCGTACTCGCTCAGGTCAGCCACTTCCTGGTTCATCCACTGGCCGGCGCTGTTCATGTACATCACGGCCTTGCCCTCTTCCTCCACCAGATACATGGTGGTATCCTGGGTCTGACCGCCCACATCGGCCTTCACGTCCATCTTCATGGAGACGGGCTCAGAGGTGTAGTCCACAGCGGAGGTGGTCTTTACGTCGATGGTCTGCCCATCCGCAGCCATCTGGAAGCCCAGATCCATATCATAGTGGACGCTCTTCACAGCGTTCAGGGTTTCCTGGGACTTTTGCAGGACTTCTGCGGGGGTCAGGTCTGCATCAGGGGCATCCCCGCCGCCTTCGTTGCCGCAAGCGGCCAGACCCATTGCCATCGTCAAGGCCAAAAGGACCGCGGCAATGGATCTTCCATTCTGTTTTTTCATTGTCAATCTCCTTTCCAATTTTCCGGTTTTTGGCTTGCGCCATTTCATACTATAGCACGCAGGGACCATAGATGCAAGTTAATTTTCGCGTTTTTTAACATTTGGTTCATTTTTTGGCATCGGCATCCTGCTGGGCTTGTGCCAGGACGCTGTCGGTACAGTGGCTGCAGAAAAGCTCCCCCTCGTCGATGTATCTGCCGCAGTTGAGGCAGGTGGCGGAGTGGAGGGTGCAGTATTTGCTGCTGCCGGAAGCGGCTTGAGGACGGCTGCAATCGGGGTGCATACACGTTCCCCGGACCACGTCTCGGGAGGACGGCGGCTGGACCGGTGCCACGGCGTTGAACTTCCCCACGGTGGTGGAGCCTACGGCGCGGCGGATCTGGACGCCGTCCAGCTGGCCGTTGTAACTCTGCGCCATGAGCAGCTGCAGCAGGGGGGTCATGTCCAGCTCACATTGGACGGGATAATAGGTCTCCGCCTCGATCCAAAGACTGAGGGGCAGGTCCTCCAGTCCCGCCAGGGCGGCGGAGCTGTCTGCCATGTCCAGCTGTCCCAGGGTCTCCAGCATACCGGAGGCGTTCAGTACGGTCTCGATATCCTCCCGGGCGATCACGCCGTCAAAGCGCAGGACCTCTTTCCCGGCGATGACCTCGTTTTCCGCCTGGACGAGATCCGTTCCCTTGGAGAGGTAGAGGCCCAGGGAGGTGACGGCGTCATACCGCTCCAGCTCGTCCAGACCGACCTCTTCCCGGGTCCACTGCATCCCGCTGCCCTCGTCGATACCCATGTACAGGGCGGCGATGCCGTTCTCTGCCACGAGATAGAGGGTGGTGTCCACGGTGCCCAGGTCCTTGCCCAGGGAGACGCTGAACTCCAGCTTCATGGCTGCGGGGGAGGCGATGTAATCCACGGCTGTGGTGGTGGTCATGGCCAGATCTCGGCCCTGGGCGGTGAGGGCCAGGTCCAGGACCGTCTCATAGTGCAGGCTTTGGATGGTTTCCATAGCCTCCCGGGACCGCTCCAAAACATCCGCCGGGGTGTCCGCCCGTCTAAACGGACCTGCATCACAGGCGCTCAGGACCAGCAGCAGAACCAGGAGGAGCGGCAGGCCTTTTCTTCTCACTCGTTTCCCCATGTGCCTTCATCCCTCCAATAGAAACCGTCCGATGCTCTCCATCGCCAGGGTGGCCTTGTGGATGGGGAACATCTGAAAAACGTGCCACATATCTTCCCAGACCTCCAGGCGGCAGTAGGCCCGCACGGATTGCATCCGGTCCCGCAGGCGGACAGCGTCGGAGAGGAGCATCTCGTTGCCGCCCACCTGGACCAGGGTGGGGGGGAAACCGGTGAAGTCTCCAAAAAGGGGCGAGAGCAGGGGAGAGGTCAGGTCCCTGTTTTCGGCATAAACGGAGCGTACCGCTTGGATGTAATCCATGGTGATGGTGGGGTCGGTGTCCGCCTTGCTGGTGTAGGAGGACCCGCTGGCGGTCATGTCGGTCCAGGGGGACATGAGGACCAGGCGTCCCGGCAGCTTCCGTCCGGATTTTTTCAGCTGGTGGCACAGACCCAGGGCCAGGTTTCCCCCGGCGGAGTCCCCGGCCACCACCACGTCCCGGGCTCCGTAGCCCAGGTACATCAGGTAGTCCCAGGCCCGGCGGACATCCTCTACCGCGGCGGGAAAGGGGTGCTCCGGGGCCAGACGGTACTCAAAGCACAGGGTTTCCCAGCCGGTGGCGTTGGTGAGCTTGGAGGCCAGGGGGCGGGAATAGCCCAAGTTGCCGCTGGTAAAGCCGCCGCCGTGACAGTAAAAAATGACCCGGCGCTTGTCGTGGGCCCAGTCGGGCTTGACCCAGGCGGCGTCCATCTCCCCCAGGCGGAAGGGCTCCCAGCGTTTGGCGACGATCATGGGAGCGGCCAAACGTCCCAGCATCTCCTGCCCGGCCCGCTGACGGGCCAGGTCCTCCGGGTCCATGGTGTCCGGGGTGGCGGCGGAGTGGATGGCCTTCAAGGCCCGCATCATGGGTGCCAGACGGCTGCTGTTTTCGCTTTTTTTGCCCTTGACCAGGCGGATGGAACGGTTTTCTTCTTTCATAGGCCCCACATCCTTTCTGTTCAAAGTAGTATACCACAGCTTGGCCCCATACATCAAGGGATGTGTCGAAATCCCTGCTCCCGCATCCCACAAAGCAGCGGCGGCAGGCCCCAGTCTGAAAAACATCAAAAAACACTTGCAATTTCCTCCCAGCGGGGTATAATAAAGGGGAATAAAACAATGGGGAGCTTGCAGTACAGGCTGAGAGGAAGGTGTGCCCTTCGACCCATCGACCTGATTTGGGTAATGCCAACGTAGGGACACACCGTAGCGCAAGATGCCGGGAAGTCACAGGTCGTGTGGCTTCCCGTTTTTGTATTACCAGGAAAAATAGGAGGGAACGTCGATGGTAACGATCAACGGAGAGGCCCTGCCTGCCGCGGGGAAGACCCTGGCGGCATACTTGGAGGCGGCAGGGTATCCACGCACCCAGGTGGCAGTGGAGCGAAACGGCGACATCGTGCCCAAGGCCCGCTATGAAGAAACGGTGCTCCAGGACGGGGACACGGTGGAAGTGGTCCGCTTCGTGGGGGGCGGCTGAGATGCTCCCCACCCGAGAGGCGTTCCGCCAAGCTCTGATCCAGCGCCACGGCGCGGCCCTCCAGGCAAAGCTGGAGGGGAGTACCGTGGCCGTCTGCGGCCTGGGCGGCTTGGGTTCCAACCTTGCCATCGCCCTGGCCCGGGCGGGAGTGGGACACCTGCTGCTCCTGGATTTTGACCGGGTGGACCTCAGCAACCTGAACCGGCAGCAGTACAAGGTGTCCCAGCTGGGCCGGCGCAAGACCGAGGCCATGACGGAGAATCTGCGGGAGATCGCCCCCTATGCGGACCTGGAGACCTACCCCCTGCGCATCACGCAGGAGACAGACCTCCCGGCTTTGCTGGGAAAGGCGGATGTGATCTGCGAAGCCTTTGACGAGCCAGAGGCCAAGGCGGTCCTGGTCAATGGGGTCTTGGAAACATTACCGGGGAAATATCTGATAGCGGCCTCCGGCATGGCGGGGCTGGACAGCCCCAACACCATCCGCACCCGCCGGGTAGGGGAGCGGTTCTATCTCTGCGGGGACGGCGTCAGCGACGTGAAGGAAGCGGGGAGTTTATTTGCCCCCCGAGTCATGGTCTGCGCCGCCCACCAAGCCCATACGGCCCTGCGCATCCTGGCAGGAGAGTATGGGGTATAGTCACCACAGTATAACATGAAAAAGGAAGTTTGATACCAATGGACACGAAGGATAAACTGGTCATCGGCGGACGGACATTCACCTCCCGCTTCATCCTGGGTTCTGGGAAATACTCCCTCAAGCTCATCCAGGCGGCGGTTCGGGATGCCGGGGCGGAGATCATCACCCTGGCGGTGCGTCGGGCCAACACAAAGCAGGAGGAGAATATCCTGGACTACATCCCCCAAAACGTGACCCTACTGCCCAACACCTCCGGGGCTCGGGACGCTCAGGAGGCGGTGCGCATCGCCCGCATGGCCCGGGAGCTGGGCTGCGGGGATTTTGTTAAGGTGGAGATCATGCGGGACGCAAAATACCTCCTGCCGGACAACGCCGAGACCATCAAGGCCACGGAGCGTTTGGCCGGGGAGGGTTTCGTGGTCCTGCCCTATATGTACCCTGACTTGAACGTGGCCCGAGACCTGGTGCGCGCGGGGGCCGCTGCGGTGATGCCCCTGGCGGCGCCCATCGGCTCCAACAAGGGCCTGGCGACGCGGGACTTCCTCCAGATCCTGATCGACGAGATCGACCTGCCCATCATCGTGGACGCGGGCATCGGCCGTCCCTCCCAAGCTTGTGAGGCCATGGAGATGGGGGCCGCGGCCATTATGGCCAACACCGCCCTGGCCACCGCCGGGGACCTGCCCCGTATGGCCGCAGCCTTTCGGCAGGCCATTGAGGCGGGACGGAACGCCTATTTGGCAGGGCTAGGAAGGGTCCTCACACGGGGGGCCTCCGCGTCGGACCCCCTGACAGGCTTTCTGCATGACTGAGGGGCGCGGCCATGGAAAAACAATTTTTGTTTGACGCACCGGGCCTCTCGCCGGAGGCTTTGGCGAAAAAGCACCGCTTGGAGACGGACCCCGCTTCGCGGAAAAGCCACATGGACTACCGCCCCGGCATGGAGCGTCTGGACTCCGACCTGAGCCAGAAGGTTTTGGGAGAGATGTCGCGCTACGATTACAGCCGCTACACCGCCCAGGATGTCCGCGCCGCCCTGGACCGGGAGCGATGCACCATCGAGGACTTGAAAGCCCTCCTCTCCCCGGCGGCGGAGCCTTTCTTAGAAGAGATGGCCCAGCGGGCGAGGGCGGAGACCAGCAGGCATTTTGGCAACACAGTCTATCTCTTTACACCACTGTATATCGCCAACCACTGTGAGAACTATTGCGTTTATTGCGGCTTCAACTGCTACAACCATATTAAGCGCCAAAAGCTATCCCCGGAGCAGATCGAGCATGAGATGCAGGTCATTGCGGAGAGCGGCATGGAGGAGATCTTGATCCTCACTGGGGAGAGCCGCGCCCACAGTGATGTACCATACATCGGCGAAGCCTGCCGCATGGCTCGGAAATACTTCCGCATGGTGGGGCTTGAGATCTATCCTGTGAACACGGAGGAATACCGCTACCTGCATGAGTGCGGCGCGGACTACGTCACGGTGTTCCAGGAGACCTACGACACGGACCAATACGAAACCCTCCACCTCCAGGGCAGCAAGCGGGTCTGGCCCTACCGCTTCGACGCCCAGGAGCGGGCCTTGCGGGGCGGGATGCGGGGGGTGGCCTGTTCGGCCCTTCTGGGCCTGTCGGACTTCCGAAAGGACGCCCTGGCCAGTGCCCTCCACGTCTACTACCTCCAGCGCAAATACCCCCAGGCGGAGCTGTCCCTGTCCTGTCCACGCCTGCGGCCCATCCTGAACAATGAGAAGATCGGTCCCCAGGATGTAGGCGAGCGGCAGCTGTGCCAAATTTTATGCGCGTACCGGATCTTCCTGCCCTTTGTGGGCATCACGGTCTCTTCCCGGGAGAGCGCCAGCTTCCGGGACGGCATCGTCAAGATCGCCGCCACCAAGATCTCCGCCGGGGTTTCGACGGGCATCGGGGACCACGAGAGCAAGTACACCGGGAAGGAGAGCGGCGGGGAGCAGGGGGACGAGCAGTTCGAGATCGACGACGCCCGGAGTTTTGCGGGGATGTATCAGGATCTGTCCCGAAACGGCTTGCAGCCGGTGCTGAACGATTATCTCTATGTTTGATCGAAACACCCTGCTCTGCATCACCAGCCGCCGCCTGTGCCCGGGGGACTTCCTGACCCAGGTGGAGGCCATCGCCGCCGCCGGAGTGGGGGGCATCGTCCTGCGGGAAAAAGACCTCTCTCAGGAGGAATACAAGGCCCTGGGCTGTCGGGTTTTGGATCTCTGCCAAAGGCATCGCACTCTTTGCATTCTTCACAGCTTCCCGGCAGCGGCGCTGTCCTTGGGGGCGGAGGCATTTCACGCTCCGCTGCCTATCCTGCGCGCCATGCCGGAGTCCCAGCGGCAGACTTTTCGGATTCTGGGGGCCTCCTGCCACAGCGCGGCGGACGCTCTGGAAGCCCAGGCTTTGGGCTGTACCTACCTCACCGCCGGACACATCTTCGACACCCCCAGCAAGCCGGGGCTTCCAGGGCGGGGACTGGCGTTTTTGCAAAACGTCTGCCAAAGCGTCTCCCTGCCTGTGTATGCCATCGGCGGCATCCAAGCGGGGAACGCCGCCGATGTATACGCGGCGGGTGCCTATGGGGTCTGCGTCATGGGAGATCTGATGCGAAGCGGCGATATCCCGTCATTTTTACAGGAGTTTGAGAAGGGAGGGAGCGCCCATGGATAGAAAACACCTGCGCCTCTATGCGGTCACGGACCGGGCCTGGACCGGGAAGCAGACCTTGCTGGAGCAGCTGGAAGCGGCCCTGCAAGGCGGGGTCACCATGGTTCAGCTCCGAGAAAAGGAGCTGGATCAGGACGCCTTTACAGCGGAGGCGATGCAGGTAAAAACCCTGTGCCGCAAGTACGGCGTGCCGCTGCTCATCAACGACAACGTGGACGTGGCGTTGAGGATCGGGGCGGACGGGGTCCATGTAGGCGTGGAGGACACGCCGGTGGAGGAAATCCGAAAACGGGTCCCTCCGGGTTTCCTCATCGGGGCAACGGCAAAGACTATCCTCCAGGCCCGGGCCGCCCAGGCGGCGGGAGCGGACTATCTGGGGGTGGGGGCCTTGTACCCGTCGCCTACGAAGCGCAGCGCCATCCCTGTGACCCGGGAGGAACTGCGGGACATCTGCGCCAGCGTGGACATTCCCGCCGTAGCCATCGGCGGCATCGGTCCGGAGCAGATCCCAGAACTGAAGGGCTGCGGCATCGCCGGGGTGGCGGTGGTCTCATCTCTCTTCGGCACGGCGGATATCCAAGCAGCGGCGCAAAGCCTCCGCCGTCAGGTGGCAGAGCACATTGAGCCGATGAAAACCGCCCTCGCCATCGCCGGGAGTGATCCCAGCGGCGGGGCGGGTATCCAGGCGGACCTGAAGACCATGACCCTCCACGGGGTCTACGCCATGAGCGTCCTCACGGCCCTCACCGCCCAGAACACCACTGGGGTCTTTGGCATCCACGAGGTCCCGCCGGACTTCCTGGGGCAGCAGTTGGACGCGGTGCTGGAGGATATCCCCCCGGACGCGGTGAAAATCGGGATGATCGCTTCCGCCCCGCTGGTGGAGGTCATCGCGGAGCGTTTGAGGTCCTATCAGCCCCCCAACATCGTCCTGGACCCGGTGATGGTGTCCACCAGCGGGTCCCGCCTCATGGAGACCGGGGCGGTGACGGCGCTGAAGCGCCGGCTGCTGCCCCTGGCGGATTTGGTGACGCCCAACATTCCCGAAGCGGAGGTCCTCTCGGGACGTGCCGTCGAGACCCCCCAGGACATGGAAACCGCTGCCCGGACGATTTCGGAGACCTACGGCTGCGCGGTTTTGTGCAAGGGGGGCCACCGGGTCAATGACGCCAACGACCTCCTCTGCACCAAGGAGGGTGTCCTGCGCTGGTTCCCCGGACGGCGCATCGACAACCCCAACACCCACGGCACCGGCTGTACCCTCTCCAGCGCCATTGCGGCCAATCTGGCCCGGGGCTGGGACGTATCAAAGGCGATCCAAGGGGCCAAGAACTACCTCTCCCAAGCCCTGGCGGACCAGCTGGACCTGGGCCGGGGCCGGGGACCCATGAATCACGCCTTCGCCTGGAAGCTGTCAGGCGGAATACCATGATCGATACAATTACGATAGGAGGAGCGATACCATGCAACGCAATTACGCCACCCAGATGGACGCCGCCCGCCGGGGCATCGTCACCCCGGCCCTGGAGACGGTGGCCCGGAAGGAGCACAGGACGGCGGAGGACCTGCTGCCCCTGGTCGCCAGCGGCAAGGTGGCGATCCCGGCCAACAAAAACCATCATTGCCTCAGCCCCGAGGGCATCGGTTCCATGCTGCGCACGAAGATCAACGTGAACTTGGGGGTTTCCCGGGACTGCAAGGACTACGACAGCGAGATGGAAAAGGTGAACGCTGCCGTGGCCATGGGTGCGGAGGCCATCATGGACCTCTCCAGCCATGGGGACACCAGCCCCTTCCGCCGAAAACTCACAGCGGAGTGTCCCGCCATGATTGGGACGGTGCCGGTCTATGACAGCGTCATTCACTACCAGCGGGACCTGGCCACCCTCACGGCCCGGGATTTTATCGACGTGGTTCGGCTCCACGCCCAGGAGGGGGTGGATTTCGTTACCCTTCACTGCGGCATCACCCGCAAGACCATCGAGCAGATCAAGAAGCATCGCCGTAAGATGAACATCGTCTCCCGGGGCGGGTCCCTGGTCTTTGCCTGGATGAGCATGACCGGGGAGGAGAATCCATTCTATGAATACTATGACGAGATCTTGGAGATCTGCCGGGAATATGACGTGACCATCTCCCTGGGGGATGCCTGCCGCCCCGGCTGTCTGGCGGACGCCACGGACGTGTGTCAGATCGAGGAGTTGGTGCGCCTGGGTGAGCTCACCAAGCGGGCCTGGGCGCGGGACGTGCAGGTGATGGTGGAGGGTCCCGGCCATGTGCCTATGGACCAGATCGCCGCCAACATGAAGGTCCAGCAGACCATCTGCATGGGCGCCCCCTTCTATGTCCTGGGGCCGCTGGTAACGGATATCGCCCCGGGCTATGACCACATCACCTCCGCCATCGGTGGGGCCATCGCGGCCATGAATGGGGCGGCCTTCCTGTGCTATGTCACCCCGGCGGAGCATCTGGCCCTGCCCAACGTGGAGGATGTGAAGCAGGGGATCATTGCCAGCAGGATCGCGGCCCACGCTGCGGATATCGCCAAGGGCATCCCCGGCGCCCGGGATATGGACGATAAAATGGCAGACGCCCGCCGCGCCCTGGACTGGGAGGCTCAATGGGCCTGCGCTCTGGACCCGGAGACGGCCAAGGCTATCCGCCGTGAGCGTGCCCCGGAGCAGGAGGATACCTGTTCCATGTGCGGCAAGTTCTGCGCGGTGCGCAGTATGAACAAGGCGCTGGACGGGGAGTACATTGATATTCTGTGATGTACTCCATACCTACTGGAATACGGGGGAGGGGTCCGTGGAACTGATATCATAAGGAATAAAACAAGAGACGCTGGAGCTTCCCGCTTCAGCGTCTCAGTTTATCAATATCCCCGGCGCTTCAAATCCGCCGCCAGTTTTACATAGAACTCCCGCACGTCAAAACCTCGGATGTTCTCTCGATTCAGGTCCACCACGTCGCCGTGGGAGATGCCCCGCTTCCCCACCGGCTCCAGGAGGGTGAAGTTCGAGCCCCACTTGGCGGACTCCACCGACACCAAGCCGTCATTCAATCCGTCGAAGTGCTTGACGATGGGGTGGATCATGTTCAGGGGGAATCTGCCATGCTGGGCTTTTCTGCAGTAAGACATGACACTCTCATACACCACCCCGGGGGCGTTGGGCAGCACCTGGTTTCGGGCCAGACACGCGCGCTCCGTCAGGTCGTACACTGCCGCCAGGAAGTCTGGATTTGGGTCTCCCGCCTTTTTCATCGCGGCATTGTAGGCCGCCGCCAGTTTGAGGCGGGCGGAGTGGGGGATCTTGTCGTACAGATACTCCGCAAAGATACAGCCCCGGTGGGGTGTGTTGATGGTGGTCAGGGTTGCGACATAGCGGGCGCAGCCGTCTTGGGCAAGGGCGGCCCGGCTGTCCAGCCCGCCTTTGGAGTGGGCGATGATGTTTACCTTTTCGCAGCCGGTCTCCTCCGCGATCTGCCGGATGCGCGCGGCCAGTTCCTTCCCGCTGTCCTCCACCGACGCGGCGGATTGCTGCTGTCCATAGCAGACCACGGCTCCGTTGCGGATCAGCTCCTTGGGGATGCGGCCCCAGTAGTTGAGATAGCGGAAGTCCCGGAAGAAAACGCCGTGGACCATCAGCAGGGGATACTTTGTCTTACAGACCTCGCTCTCCGCCCGGACCAGATCCAGCTCCCACTTCTGGGTTTCAAACTCCACTTCGTCTTTGGCGATCCGGATGATTTTCATGAGATACCAGACGTTCACCAGGGGGATCCACCCGCACAGCGCCGCCAGAAGACGGTGCTTGATGCCCAGCTGTACAGAGGTGAGGTAGACCCGGAGCATACCGCTCCAGAAAAGGGCGCACAGGGAGAGGATCACCAGGGTCAGGTCTGCACTCAGAAGCAGGGGCCTCCCGACGCCTCCCGGGGTGGGAATGATCCGGAAGACCACGGCCCAGAGGAAAAGGATTTGTATGATCAGCGAAACAAGAAACTCTGCCGCGAAGAGCTGCAGCAGCTCGACTGCCTCCGCCAGCTGCTGGATGCGCCCCGTAGGAGCCGTCTTGGGCAGGGGGCGGACATTGAGAAAGAGGAACACCGCCAGCAGCGGCAGCCAGCAGGAGAAGGTAAGCGGGCGATCTGACCGGCTTGCGAAACAGGCCAGAGTAAAGAGAGGGATGTACTGGATCGCCGCGGCCATCAGCAGTCCTGCGATGATCCGTCTGAGGTACGTCATAAAGCCGCCTCCCAATTTAGTTCAGATATTCCCTTAACTTGCAGGCAACGGTCTGAAGGTCGATTGGTTTTGCCAAATGGTCATTCATACCGCAGTCCAAGCATTTTTGGATATCCTCGGAGAACGCGTCGGCTGTCATGGCGATGATGGGGAGGTCGGCGTCCTCACGGGCCAGAGCCCGGATGGCCGCGGTGGCTTCGTAGCCGTCCATAATGGGCATACGCACGTCCATAAGGATCGCGTCGTAATACCCGACAGGGGAGTTTTGGAATTTTGCCGCGCAAAGCTGACCGTTTTCCACCCAATCCAAGTCCAGCTCCAGGGCGGAAAGCAGCTCTCTGGCCACTTCCCAGTTGAGTTCGTTGTCCTCTGCCAACAAAATGTGCTTTCCCCGAAGGGACAGATCCACTGTGGTTTCGGCATCGGACGTTTCGTTTGCGGTGGGGCCGGAATATGCGCTTAGCGTGTCATACAAGGTGGATTGGAACAGAGGCTTAGAAAGGAAACCGGAGATCCCTGCCGCTCTGGCCTCTGCCTCGCTTTCGTTCCAATCAATGGCCAGAAGCAGCGGACTGTCCACGCCATAGGCCGAACGAATGGCCTGGGCGGCCTCCATCCCCGTCATGTCCAGCAGTTCCCGGCCCAAAAGGACCATCCGATAACCGCCATCCTGGCAACGGCGCTGGGCCAGCTCTTCCATGGCCTGGTCCGCGCGCTGGCACCCCTGGGCATGGACGTCCAGGGACATCAAGGAACGGACCGTATTGTTGCACAGCCGCTGGTCGCTGTCCACCACCAGAACGCTCCAGCCCTGAAGGGTATCCATCGCGCGCTCCTCTGCCTTCTCCAGGTCAAGCACGACATGGAACTCGCTTCCCTTGCCCTGCTCGCTGCGGACGGAAATGGTGCCGTCCATGGCGTCTACGATATATTTGGTGATTGCCATCCCCAAGCCGGACCCCTCTGTTTTTCGGACCCGGGTGTTGTCCTCTCGGCTGAAGGAGTCAAAGATCTCCCTTTGATATTCTTTTGACATCCCGATTCCGGTATCGCTCACCAGAAAATGGGTGCGGATGTGGGATGGCTTCTCCGGCAGTTTCTCCTGGTATAAGATCACTTGAATGGTCCCCTGCTCCGGGGTGAATTTGACGGCGTTGCCCAGCAAGTTGATCAACACCTGATTCAGCCGCACGCTGTCACAGCGGACGTGTTCTGAAAGGATCTCATAGGCCTCCGCGTTGAACTGCTGGTTTTTCGCCTTGACCTGGGGCTGCATGATGTTGACGATGCTGTCCATCGTCTCCCGGAGGGACATGGGTTCCACATTCAGTGTCATCTTACCGCTTTCGATCTTGGAGATATCCAACACATCGTTGATGAGTCCCAGCAGATGCTTGCTGGACATTGAGATTTTACGCAAGTATTCCTGGACCCGTTCTGGGTCATGGGTATGGTCCGCGGCCAAAGACGTCATGCCGAGGATGGCGTTCATGGGGGTGCGGATATCGTGGCTCATGCTGGAGAGAAATTCCTGCTTGGCGGCGTTGGCGTGTTCCGCTTCTTTTTGGGCCTGCTCCGCGGCCTTGCGCGCCGCGTCCATCTCCGTGTTCATACACCTCAATTTAGACATCTGGCAGCGGAATACCCTCCGGTACTGGAAGAGCAGGAAGAGGAACATGGCAACCACCAGGAAGGAAGCGGTGTACACCAGGGCAAGCCAATGGCGGCTCATCCCCGAGATGGTGAGATCCAGTCCGTCAAAGGGAAGGACTGTTACCAAATACCAGTCACAGTAGGGCAGATCGGTGCAGTACAGGTGGCGGCGGGAGCCTTCGCTTTGCAGGATGACGGAGTAATCATCGCCGGCCTGCATGGCCGCAGCCAGCTGTTCAATGCAGGAAGCCGCTTCCTCGCCGCCAATGATGCCGGAGAGCCGGTCAAAGTAGTTTTCCTGGGCATCACCCTCGTTCCCAACGACATAACTGCCGTCCTCTCGGATCACAAAGGAATACATCAGGGAATCGTCGGAGTCCAGGAAAAGGACTTCGTTCATATATTTGCTGGAAAGGCCCACCACGATGGCAAGGCTGTCCGTTCCGTCGGACATGGGATACGCGCAGGGGACACCGAAGAGGATGATGCCGCTGCCGCTGCTGTCCACGGCGGAGGCCGCTCTGCGTGTGCCGCCGCGCAAACTCTCCAAGAACGGTCCAGGGTGGTTGAGTTCCACCGGGTCGCCGTAAATCATTTCGATGGTACCGTCGGAGGAATAGAGGGCGGCGCACAAAAAGTGCCTTGCTTTTGCGCCGTACGTAATCTCCTCCTTCGAGCCGTAACCGTTCCCTTCTTTCCCGGATGCAATGTGCGCGATGGATTCCGCCATAGTCAGGCGGAGCTCGATGATCGTTTCAAAGTGCAGCGATACCTGCTCACTCATCCCGTCCATATAATCCATGCCGATGGATTCGATTGTGTTTTCACTCATAGTGTGAATGGATGTTCCCAGGAAGGAAAACACGAAAATAGTGATACATAGGATGACCGCGATGCTGATTTTCAAAGACCGCGGCAAAGTCTTGCGTTCCATATTCCTCTATCTCCACATTTGTTCAGATTTGTGCTGTCGGCGTACCAGATTTAACGTAGCCTCAACTGGCTCATGACTTGGAGCATTTTGCGCACGTCTACCGGTTTTGCCAAGTGTTCATTCATCCCAGCGCCCTTGGCCAGGGCGATGTCTTCCTCAAAAGCATTGGCGGACAGGGCTATGATGGGCATCCGCGCGGCATCCGGCCGGTTCAGGCTGCGGATCACCCGGGTTGCCTCATATCCGCTCATGACCGGCATCATCAAATCCATGAGCACGCAGTCAAAGGTTCCCGGGGCGGACGCTGTGAACACATCCACGGCCGCCTTCCCGTCGTTGGCGGTGACCACCTGCGCCCCCGCGTCATGGAGGATATACTCTACGATCTCGCAGTTGATCTCGTTGTCCTCCACCAGGAGAACGCGCATCCCGGCGATGTCGGCTTCCAAATCCTCCTCCGCAGGGGCTGTGCCCTGGGTCTCATCCACGCGAAGGGGCAGGGTGATTTGAACGACGCTCCCCTTGCCGGCCCGGCTGTCCACCGAAACGGTGCCCTCCATCTGGTCGACCAGTTTCTTGACGATGGACATTCCAAGGCCCACCCCGTCATAGTGGGTCCGCGCCCCCTGATGCTCCTGGGTGAAGGGTTCAAAAATATGGGCCTTAAAGTCCTCGCCGATGCCGATTCCGGTATCTTCGATCACAAAGCGGCAGCTTGCCATTCCATCCTGGAAGGCGGTCTCCTCCGCCAGGACGGAGACGGAACCGCGGGGACGGTTATACTTGATGGCGTTGTCCAGGACATTCATCAGGATCTGCTTCAAGTGCAGGGGATTCCCGATGATCCTGCTGTGCCGCAGATTGGAATCCTCCAGCGTCAGCCGGATCTTCTTTTCCTCCGCCTGGGGGGAGAGGATCGTGATGCAGTCCGCCAAGATATCATGAAGGTCGAAGGGTTCTTCCACCGCCGCCGGCCTTCCGCTCTCCAGTTTGCTGACCTGGAGGACGTCGTTCACCAGGGAGAGCAGATGCTGCGTGGAGACGCGGATCTTCTCCCTGCACTCACGCTGCCGCGCCGGGTCATCCTGGCTTTTCTCCAAAATGGCCAGCATCCCCAAGATCCCGTTGATGGGGGTACGCAGGTCGTGGGACATATGGGAGAGGAATTCGCTCTTGGCCGCATTGGCCTGCTGCACCCGCTCTAGGAGTTCCATGATGGATTGTTCCTGCTTCTTCCGGGTCACCATGGTCTCGGTGATATCCTGATGGTATCCGTTCAGGCAGGCCCCCGGTTTCTTAAAGGTCTTGTCCGGCACGCCGCCGCAGCGGACATAGATTTTTCCCAGCTGCGGGTGGTTCCAGGGGTAGATCACCTCGGAACGCCCGGTCCCCAAGATTTCCAGGACGGAGTCCTGGACCATGCCCACATAGTCCGGTTCGATGTGCTCAAACCAGTGCTGATAACAGGCCTCCGGACCGATCTCATCCGGGACCCCCAGAAGGATGCGCATGGTTCGGTCCGGATACATCCTCGGCTGGCAGCCTTCCTCCAGCTCGATGGTCCAGATGCCTGTTCTGGCCCCTTCTAAAATGTCTTCCAGGCTCTGTCTTGCCTCCAGCTTATACTTTTCCTCCTGTTCCACCACGGCGTTGACGTCCCGCAGGGCGAAAATCACACGGTTGCCGGCCTCTTTGGTGGCGGAAAAGTGGATCTCCAGGTGTTTGAAGCTAGCGGCGCTGTCGTTGACCTGATACCGGACGGAGAATTTTTTCTTTGTCCGGAGCTGGGTGCGTACATAGTCCTCTTTTGTCATGGCGCGGAGCCGTTCCTGGTCCCGGGGGACGACGCATTGGGAAAGATAGCGTTCCATAGCCGTTGGATAGCCGTCCTCAAAATGGAGGCCCCACTCGGTCCGCATCCGTTCGCTGTCCCGGTATATCACGCATTCGCCGGTGTCAAAGTCCACCTGATAGATCCCCAGATAGTCCACGCTGAGGGCATGGAGGACGTTATAGCTCCGCTTTTGCAGTTCCCGGAACAGGTTGCGCCGTTTGAGAGAGGATACGATAAAATATGCCGCCGTCTGGAGCATATTCGACGCGTATTCCAGTGACTTTACGGGAGGGTTGTCCACACCGAAAAATCCGATGATCCGCTTGCCGTCATATAAGGGCACCACCACCAGGGAGCGGATGCCCTGCCGCTTGAGGATCTCATAGGGAAAAGGTTCCGAATCCCGGATCTCTTCCAGGTTCTTGATGGCGATGTGCTTGCCGGTGCGGAAATTCCGATACCAGCTGGCGCACACTTCGGGCGGGACATTTTGAAGGTTTTCCTTTTCCGGCGCTACCCCGTCGGCGGTCCACTCGTAGGTGTTGTCGTCGCAGCCGGATTCGTTCTGCTCAAAGATATAGGTCCGCTCCCCCTGCAGCGCCCGTCCCAGGTGTTCCAGCAGCACTTCCAGGGATTGGTCTGGAGTCTCCTCCAGCAGGGCGACGCGAAGACCCTCATTGATGACGGTCTCCAAGTTCTGAACGCTCTGTATACTGCTGTTCTGCTCATTGGGGTTGATGAGCGGCGTTTCCGCTCCGCTGTGTTCCAAATGTCGCTCTGAATGCGCCATACGCCTGTCCTCCACATCGGCCGATTTTTGGCCATAGTCGCCGCAAAAGGCAGAAAATCCTTGTCATGATATCATGCGTTTCCGGCCATGTCAATGACCAGCAGCAGAAAAAGGTTCGGATGAAAAATAGGGAATGTTTGCGCGATATCAAGGTAAAATATCTCCAAAAGATGATTGGAGACTATTATTTTATGAGAAATGATGCACTGATCCTGGAAGCGGCGGAGTTTGGCCGCTATCTGCGGCAAGAGGAACGGGCCGAGAGTACAGTGAAGAAATACCTGCGGGACCTGCAAGCCTTCCTGCTCTGGTTGGATGGCCGTCCGCTGAACAAGGAGGCCACGGCGGCGTGGAAGGAGCAGCTGCTCCGCCAGTCCTACGCCCCCGCCACCATCAACTCTATGCTGGCGGCGCTGAATACCTTCCTGCGTTTTACGGGACGGGATGCCTGCCGGGTGAAATTCCTCAAACTCCAGCGCCGCCTGTTCCGGGACGAGGGGCGGGAGTTGAGCCGGGAGGAGTTCGACCGTCTCCTGGCGGCGGCCCAGGCCCTGGGCCGGGAACGCCTGGCCCTGCTCATGGAGACCATCAGCGCCACGGGGATCCGCGTGGGGGAAGTAAAATATATCACCCTGGAGGCGCTCCGGCGGGGACGGGCGGAGATCGCCCTGAAAGGGAAGATCCGCACCATCCTCCTCCCGGCCAAGCTCTGCCGGAAGCTGCAGAAATACGCCCGGAAACAAAAGATCGCCTCCGGGGAGATCTTTCGCACCGGAAGCGGGAAATCCCTGCACCGCCGCCAGATTTGGGCGGAGATGAAGGCCCTGTGTCAACACGCCGGGGTGGCGCGGAGCAAGGTCTTTCCCCACAACCTGCGCCACCTCTTCGCCACGGCGTTCTATCGGGCCTGCAAGGATGTCGTCCGTCTGGCGGACGTCCTGGGGCATTCCTCTATTGAAACCACGAGGATATACCTTTTAACTACAGGCAAAGAACACCGCAGGGCGTTGGAACGTTTGGGATTTGTGACCTAAACAACAAAAACAATATTTCGTCGCAGAGATGCCCGCAAAAACAGGCCGCGACTACATATTGCAAGTGAATTATATCATGTAAAGCTGGAAAACACAAGGTATTTTTCTGGATTTATGTATAAGAATTAAGCCACGAAAAATTAAGATTTTGCGGCTGGCTTTGCTGCGCCCATTTTTCCCGCTGAGGGAAGGGCTGCGCCTGTTTTTTTGTCCCGGCTGTGTCTCAGCTCCCCTGGAAGGGGGAACAACGGGGGACGAAATATTGTTTTTGTTGTTTAGGTCACAAATCCCAAACGTTCCAACGCCCTGCGGTGTTCTTTGCCTGTAGTTAAAAGGTATATCC
>JAAWAE010000029.1 GCA_022792035.1 Ruminiclostridium sp.
CCGAGGTGGTGGCGTTCCCTTTTTTGTCCTTTTCTGTTCCATGCTTTTGTGCTCCTTTCCAGTTTGCGACTGATTCCTCTGTCCGTCAATACGGGTATGGGGGCAAGGGGAAGTCCTGCCCTGGGAACTACCTGTTCGGGCGGTACGGGGATATCGCAGAAAAAGTGAACGACCGGCTGGCCGGACAGATGATCAACAAGGAGGATGAACTGGATATGACCATCGACCAGATGATTGAGGAAATGACGCCGGAGCAGGCGTACAAACTGGCCCAGAAGGCGGAACTTCATGCTAAGGACCTGCCAGAACCGGCGTGGAGCCGGAAAGAGGGCCACTGGCAGCGGGCCGCTGAGGCCGGAATCCTGGACGGCACTGCCCCGGAGCGCTACGTCCGCCGGGATGAACTGGCGGCGGTGTTGGGACAAAAGGATTGCTATAAGGACGCGCAGCACCCCCGGTACGGTTAAGCCGTATCGGGGGCGATTTTTGCTGTCTCTGGAGTGCAAGGGCCTCCGAGGACGAAATGTTGGTATGCCGCCCGAGATTTTGGTATTTACTGTTGAAAACCATCTTCTTATGATGAATGCGAGGAGGATGTTTTCTTATGAATATACAGAAAAATATATCAAACAGACTGAAAATGTTTCAAGCCAAAACAGGGTTAAACACGATGGAGTGCGCAAAGGCACTCGGGATCAGCAAGTCCTCTTTACAAGACTACAAGGATGGAAAACGACTTCCGAGGGCTGACACCTTGGAGTTAATAGCGGACAGCATGGGCATCTCCGTCGCTGACTTGATATCCGACTGTGACAACCCTATCCAGGATGCGTTTTCGGATGCGTGGCAGAACTTGCATCCACTCCTTCGGCCAGTCGCAGAAGCACAGATTCAAGAGCTGGTCCGTCTGTCCAATGAAATTTATGCACTGGAGCAGCGGCTTGCAGAAAAGGGGGGTGAAAATGGTACTTATCAGTATACGTTCTTCAGCGCAAAAGACGCGTCGGGATCTCGTATCTCTTATGGCTTGTTCGTCAAGGAATGGCGTGGGGATGCTTGGCACGCTGTGGCGGCTGTCGCGCCTTTCTCGGAGGATTGCGCCGCTGTTTTTGATCTGACGCAATATTGCGCAAAGCTTCAGATCCCGCCGGATCGGATGATGGAGGTCGTGGAGGATTTCCTTGCAGGCAGAATCCGACATTTATGATGCGGAACAGACAGAAGACCTGGACGCATGAAACGTCCGGGTCTGTGGTGAAGCATTGAGTGCTTCTTGACCCGCATTTGACTGACAGAAATTTGACAGGGTTCTGTATCCCATTTGCTCCCACCGTGTACCATTACTGTCCGTTTAAGATTCACGGATCAAAAAGCAAAAAAGCGTTGTGCCGCAAGGTTTTTCTTGCGGCACAACGCTTTTGCGCGTGGTCCGAGTGGGGCGACTCGAACGCCCGGCATCCTGCTCCCAAAGCAGGCGCGCTACCAACTGCGCTACACCCGGTTATCAATACCCCTCCCAGAGGGGTGAATCCCATTATAAAGGAAATATCTCTGGAATGCAAGAGGAGAAAGAGAATTGACCAAAGAATTTTTCCGTGGTACACTGTACACAGCGAATCGAACTTGCAAAGAGACAGGAGGCAATCAAATGAAAACAGAGTTACGCACCTTGGAGGCCGTATCGGCCAAGGGCCGGCTGCTGGGCCTGGATATGGTGTACAACTGTGCATCGGGACACCTGGGCGGTTCCTTTTCCGCCATGGACATCCTGACCACGCTGTACTTCGAGACCATGCGCGTGGACCCCAAGGCTCCCCAGGACCCGGACCGGGACCGTTTCGTCCTCTCCAAGGGCCACTGCACCCCGGCGCTGTATCCCATCCTGGCCCAGCGGGGCTACTTCCCGGAAGAGGACTTGAAACTCTTCCGCAGCGTAGAAGGCCACCTCTCGGGCCACGCGGAAATGCACCACGTCAAAGGGGTCGATATGTCCACCGGCTCTCTGGGCCAGGGCATCTCCACCGCGGTGGGTATGGCCCTGGCTGGGAAGATGGATCAAAAGGACTACCGGGTCTATACCGTCCTGGGGGACGGGGAGATCGAAGAGGGGCAGGTCTGGGAGGCGTTCATGAGCGCGGCCAAATACCGCCTGGACAACCTCTGCGCGGTGATCGACGTGAACGGGCTTCAGATCGACGGCAGGACCGCTGACGTCATGCCCACTGAACCCTTAGACCAGAAACTGACCTCGTTCGGCTGGAACGTCATCCCCGTGGACGGACATGATTTCGCGGCCCTTGCCGATGCCTTTGCACAGGCAAGCGCGTTTGCCGGAGCGCCCACGGCTCTCCTGGCCAAAACGATCAAAGGCAAAGGGGTCTCTTTCATGGAGAACGAGGCGGGCTGGCACGGAAAGGCCCCCAACGCAGAGCAGTATGAGACGGCCCGGGCAGAGCTGGCAGCTGCCTTGGCAGAGAAGGAGGGTAAATGATTATGGCTGAAAAGATTGCTACCCGTGCCGCATACGGCAAGGCTTTGCTAGAGCTGGCGGAGCAGGAACCGGACTTGGTGGTCCTGGATGCAGACCTGTCCGGTTCTACCATGACCAAAGACTTCGGCAAGGCTTACCCGGAGCGTTTCTTTGACATGGGCATCGCGGAGGCCAACATGGTCGGTGTTGCCGCTGGCTTGGCGGCCTGCGGCAAGAAACCCTTTGCCAACTCCTTCGCTATGTTTGCCGCCGGACGGGCCTGGGAGCAGGTACGCAACAGTGTAGCCTACCCGGGCCTAAACGTGACCATCGTAGGGTCCCACGGTGGCCTGTCGGTGGGGGAGGACGGCGCTACGCACCAGTGCATCGAGGACCTGGCGATCATGCGTGCCATCCCCGGCATGACGGTGCTCTGCCCCTGCGACGGCAACGAGATGCGGGAAGCGGTAAAAGCACTCATGGCCTATCACGGCCCTGCTTATATGCGCTTAGGCCGTCTGGCGGTGGAGACCGTGACAGACAGCCTGGAGGGCTATCGCTTTGAGATCGGCAAAGGGGTCCTTCTCCGCCCCGGCGCAGACGTGACGGTGGTGGCTGTGGGCATGATGGTCCAGGAGGCCCTGAAGGCTGCGGAGTTTTTGGCTCAGGAGGACATCGACGTTCGGGTCATCGATATGCACACCATCAAACCCCTGGACACAGAGCTTCTTTTACAGGCAGCACGGGAGACCGGATGCATCGTCACCAGTGAGGAGGCGAACGTTGTGGGGGGCCTGGGCAGCGCAGTGACAGAGTACCTGGCTGGGGTCTGTCCGGTGCCGGTGCTGCGCCACGGTGTGGAGGATATCTTCGGCCGCTCCGGCGCGGCGCAGAAGGTTTTAGAGGCTTACGGGTTGACAGTTGACGGGATCGTTGACAAAGTGCGTGAGGCAATTTCGATAAAGCGCGCCCTGACAATGGGATGAAATTCAGGATAATTTATAAAAACTTCCGTGTCTGTCAGGGAAAAACGAATGTCTATCAGTTTTTGCTTGCAATTTCCAGTGAACAGAGGTAAAATAGGCACAACAAAGTGAATACCGCTATAGACGTGACTTGGAGAGCAGCGAAGTATGCGAACAGCTCCAAGAGGAACAATATCTGGAGACATCCACAGGGGATATGTGGAGGCCGAAGGGGCTAGACGCATCGCGTACTCTCTCAGGCAAAAGGACGGATTGACAGGATGGATCACGCAAACCTGTCGCAGTTTGTGCTTTTGTTGCAGAGCGCCGCGTATGTGCGGCGCTCTGTGTTTTCGTCTGGAGCGGTTGCAGCAGAGTGAAAAGAGATTTTGAGAAAAGGAGAGATAGTATGATAGCTGATAAAGTAGCGCAAATCAATGGCTTGATCAACGGTGTTGTCTGGGGTCCCCCCATGCTGATTCTTTTGGTTGGCGCGGGTATCGTGCTGACCGTCATGACAAAGGGCTTCCAGTTCCGGAAGTTCGGCTATGCCATGAAGAACACCCTGGGCAAGGTCTTCAAGAAACAAAAGGCCGGCGAGGGCGAGATCACGCCCTTCCAGGCTATGTCCACCGCCCTTGCGGGTACTGTGGGCACCGGTAACATCGCCGGCATCACCACCGCCATTACCTTGGGCGGCGCGGGTTCCATCTTCTGGCTGTGGATCACCGCCCTCATCGGCATGGCCACCAAATACTCCGAGGTTATGCTGGCCGTCAAGTACCGTGAGCGCAATCAGTACGGCGACTGGGTCGGCGGTCCTATGTACTACATCAAGAACGGCCTGGGCAAGAACTGGAAGTGGCTTGCCATTATCTTCAGTGTCTTTGCCGCCCTGGCTGCTTTCGGCATCGGCAACGCCACCCAGGTGGGCAACATCACCTCTTCCATCGGCAACGTGGTGAGAGCATTCAATCCTACTTTCACGGACGAGAGTGCCAAGACCCTGAACCTGGTGCTGGGCATTGTGCTGGCCATCCTGGTGGGCGTCGTGATTTTGGGCGGCGTGAAGCGTCTGGGCAACGTTACCGAGAAACTGGTTCCCCTCATGGCCGTGGTTTATATCATTGCCTGTATCGTCGTGCTGATCTATCATGCCGGCACTCTGGGTGAAGTGTTCCACGACATCTTCGTGGGTGCTTTCAGCCCTGAGGGTGTCACAGGCGGCGCGGTAGGCTCTGTCATGATGGTTGTCATGTGGGGCGTGAAGCGCGGCGTGTTCTCCAACGAGGCCGGCCTCGGCTCCGCTCCCATCGCTCACGCTACCACTTCCGAGACCGACCCTGTGAAGCAGGGCCTGTACGGCATCTTTGAAGTGTTCATGGACACCATCCTGATTTGTACCCTCACCGGTCTGGCCCTCCTGTGCGCTGCTAAGGGCACTGGCATGGACCTGAACTATGGCGTTGAGGGTAACACTGGCCTGAATGCCGCTGCTCTGGGCACCGTCTTTGGCGACAGAGCCGGTACCCTGATCATCGCCATCGGCCTGACCCTGTTTGCCTTCTCCACTGTGCTGGGCTGGTCCCTCTATGGTTCTCGCTGCTGCGAGTTCATCTTTGGGCCAAAGGCCATCAAGCCCTATCAGATCATCTTCATCCTCTTTGTGATCGTGGGCGCTACCATGCCTTTGGATCTGGCTTGGGCCATCGCGGATACCCTCAACGGCCTCATGGCGATCCCCAACTTGATTGCGGTCATTCTGCTCTCCCCGGTGGTTGTGCGCCTGACCAAGGAGCACTTTGCCAAAAAGAACGCAATCGAAGACAAAGAAGAGTAAGCACACGCCTTCCGCAGGACGCTCTGCCGTCCTGCGGAAGTTTTTTACTTTCCTATGGGCCTCCAGCCCATTTCTCTGCTTGCGAAAAGAAGGCAGATATAGTATAATAAGGATGATTGATCGCATAGATAGCGGGACAAGAAAATAACGGGCGCTTTTGTGACTGACGGAAGTGGTGGAACCACAGGGAGCAAAAGGGATAGTATTTGCCGACCGTCTGGGCAGTTCGATTTTCGTTTCAAAGGAAGAGAATTGGACTGCCATTTTCCATTTCATCTCTCAGAGCAAGGCCCCGTCCCAAGGCAACAGAAAGAGAGGACGCATCATGAAAAAAGTCGGTATCATCATGGGCAGCGACAGCGACCTGCCTGTCGTGGAGAAGGCCATCAACAAGCTCAGGGACTACGGCGTGCCCTACGAGGTCCACGTCTATTCCGCCCACCGCACACCGGAGCAAGCCGGAGCCTTCGCCCGCACCGCCCGGGAAGAGGGCTTTGGCGTCATCATCGCCGCCGCCGGGAAAGCGGCCCATTTGGCTGGGGCCATGGCGGCGGGGACCACTCTGCCGGTGATCGGCATCCCGGTGAAATCATCCACCCTGGACGGCATGGATGCCCTGCTCTCCACGGTGCAGATGCCCACGGGCATCCCGGTGGCCACGGTGGCCATTGACGGCGCGGCCAACGCGGCGATCCTGGCGGTGGAAATGCTGGCCATCGAGGACGCCTCCCTGGCGGAAAAGCTCCAGAGGAACCGGGACGCGGAGCGGGACAACGTTCTGAAGAAGAACGCCGGCGTGGAGCTGGAATACAATCAAAACTAAGCGATACAAGAGCAAAGAAAGCGAGGAACACTATGGGCGGATTTTGCGGCGCGATCTCTAAACGAGACATCGTACTAGACGTATTTTTTGGCACCGACTACCACTCCCATCTCGGCACCCGCCGGGGGGGCATGGCAGCCTGGGACCCGGAGCTGGGCTTCCAGCGGGAGATCCACAACATCGAGAATGCCCCCTTCCGCACGAAGTTTGACAAAGCCCTGGGGGAATTGAAGGGACAGGTATGCATCGGCAGCATCAGCGACACCGATCCGCAGCCCCTCCTGGTGCGCTCTATCCACGGGACCTTTGCCATCTGCGTGGTGGGGGTCATCAAAAACGAGGAGCACCTGATCCAGGGCCTTCTGAAAACAGAGGATGGCCATTTTGAGGCCATGAGCGGCGGACGGGTGAACTCCAACGAACTGGTGGCGGCCCTCATCAGCCAGCGGGACTCCATCGCCGAGGGCATCCGCTACGCGCAGATGGTCACGGAGGGGACGGTGTCGGTGCTGGTGATGACCCAGGACTGCCTCATCGCCGGCCGGGACCGCTATGGCCGCCTGCCCATCCACCTCGGCCAGGATGATGACGGCTGCTGCATTTCCTTCGAGACGTTTGCCTATCAGAAGCTGGGTTATCACGACGCCTATGAGCTGGGCCCGGCGGAGGTGGTGAAGGTCACTGCCGACGGCTGGGAGACCCTCCTGCCCCCGGGGGACGAGCTGAAAGTCTGTGCCTTCCTATGGACTTATTACGGCTATCCCAACTCCAACTATGAGGGAATCAACGTGGAGATGATGCGCTACCGCAACGGCGAGATCCTGGCCCGGACCGACCAGGAACAGGGCATCGCCCAGGAGCTGGATTACGTCAGCGGCGTTCCCGACTCCGGGACACCTCACGCCATCGGCTATGCCAACGCCAGCAAGGCCCCCTTTGGCCGTCCCTTCATCAAATATACCCCCACCTGGCCCCGGAGCTTCATGCCCACCAACCAGCGTGAGCGCAACATGGTGGCAAAGATGAAACAGATCCCGGTGCCGGAGCTGATCGAGAACAAAAAACTTCTCCTGGTGGACGACAGCATCGTCCGGGGGACCCAGCTGCGGGAGACGGTGGAATTTCTCTACGAGAACGGGGCCAAGGAAGTCCACATCCGCTCTGCCTGTCCGCCTATCATTTTCGGCTGTAAATATTTGAACTTCTCCAGCAGCAAGTCGGAGATGGAACTCATCGCCCGCCGGAAGATCGTGGAACTGGAAGGGGAAGAGGGCCTGAAATACACCAAGGAGTACTCCGATGGCAAGACGGAGCGGGGGAGAAAACTGCGCCAAGCCATCTGTGAGGAGATGCACTTCACCTCCCTGGACTTCCAGTCCCTGGACGGTTTGGTGGAAGCCATCGGACTTCCGGCGTGCAGCCTGTGTACCTACTGCTGGAGCGGGGAAGAATAAGACCACACGCAAGCATTTTGAGGATCAAAAGAAAGAGAGGGAACAAGTATGCAATCTCGTTCTGACAGCTACGCTGCCGCTGGGGTAGACATCACCGCCGGCTACAAGGCAGTAGAGCTCATGAAGACCCACATCGCCAAGACCCTGACCGCCGGGGCCCTGTCTGACATCGGGGGCTTTGGAGGGCTCTTCGCCCTGGACCTGACGGGTATCGACCATCCCGTCCTGGTCAGCGGCACCGACGGCGTGGGCACCAAGCTGAAGCTGGCTTTCCTGATGGACAAGCATGACACGGTGGGCATCGACTGCGTGGCTATGTGCGTCAACGACATCATCTGCTGCGGCGCGAAGCCTCTGTTCTTCCTGGACTATATTGCCTGCGGGAAGAACGTCCCGGAAAAAATCGCCGGGATCGTCTCCGGCGTGGCCGAGGGCTGTGTCCAGGCCGGCGCGGCCCTCATCGGCGGCGAAACGGCGGAAATGCCCGGCTTCTACCCGGTGGAGGAGTACGATTTGGCGGGCTTCTCCGTAGGCGTGGTGGACCGGGAAAAGGTGTTTGACAAGAACAGCATCCAGCCCGGAGACGTCATCATCGGCCTGCCCTCCTCCGGTGTCCACTCCAACGGCTTCTCCTTGGTGCGCAAGGTCCTGGATGTGGAGACCACTGACCTGAGAGCTCCTGTGGCGGAGCTGGGCGGCGCATCCCTGGGGGAGACCCTGCTCACCCCCACCCGCATCTATGTCAAGAGCATCCTGGGGCTGATGGAGCAGGTGCAGATTAAATCCGTCTCCCACATCACCGGCGGCGGCTTTTATGAAAACATCCCCCGGAGCCTGCCCAAGGGAAGAACGGCGAAGATTAAGGAAGCGGACGTCCCCGTCCTGCCCATCTTCGACCTGATCCAGGCCAAGGGGAACATCCCCCGCCGGGAAATGTTCAACACCTTCAACATGGGCATCGGTATGACCGTGGTGGTCAGCGCGGACCAGGCGGACAAGGCCCTGCACACCCTGGAAGCCCTGGGTGAGAAGCCTGTGCGCCTGGGCGAGATCGTGGACGGGGAACAGGGCGTGGAGCTATGGTAAAAACGAAGATCGCCGTCCTGGTCTCCGGCGGCGGCACGAACCTCCAGGCCCTCCTGGACGCCCAGGAGAGCGGCCTGCTGGATGCGGGGGAGATCGTCCTGGTGATTTCCAGCAACGCTTCGGCTTACGCGCTGGAACGGGCGGAAAAGGCGGGGGTGCCTGGGCTGGTGTACAGCCGGAAGGACCTGGGCAACCAGGAAGCCTTTGAGGCGGCCATCTCCCGCGCCCTGGAGGAGTACGGCATCGAGCTGATTATTCTGGCAGGCTTTATGAGCATCCTCAGTGGGGACTTCACCCGCCAGTGGCCCCGTCGTATCCTGAACGTCCATCCCTCCCTGATCCCCGCCTTTTGCGGGAAGGGATTTTATGGATTGAAGGTCCACGAAGCCGCCCTGGCCTACGGCGTGAAACTCACCGGGGCCACGGTCCACTTTGTCAACGAGGTGCCGGACGGAGGCGAGATTCTCCTGCAGCGGGCTGTGGAGGTCCAGCCGGGGGATACCCCAGAACTGCTCCAGCGGCGGGTGATGGAGCAGGCGGAGTGGCTCCTCCTGCCCCGGGCCGCGCAGATGATATCGGAAGAGATCGGGAAAGGGAAAGAGACATGAATGTATATGAGAACCGCTCGTTGAAGCAGCTCCTGGCCGGGAACCCCTATCCTGGCCGGGGCATCGTCCTGGGGCAGACCCCCGACGGCCGGGAGAGCATCGCAGCCTATTTCATTATGGGACGCAGCGAGAACAGCCGCAACCGTATCTTCGTGAAAGAGCCGGACGGCATCCGGACAGAGGCCCACGACCCCGACAAGCTGGAGGACCCCAGCCTCATCATCTATCATCCGGTGCGGCAGTTTGGCCGAGGGCTGATTGTCACCAACGGCGACCAGACGGACACCATTCGGGCGTTTTTGGAAAAGGGACTGCCCTTTGAGCAGGCCCTGCGCACGCGGGAGTTTGAGCCGGACGGTCCCAACTGGACCCCCCGGATCTCGGGTCTGCTGTCCCCGGATGGCAGTTATAAGATGTCCATCCTGAAGAGCGCGGACCCGGAGGGCAGCGCCTGCGCCCGGTACACCTTTGAGTATCCGGGCCTGCCAGGCGTGGGGCACTTCCTCCACACCTATGTCACCGATGGCACGCCCATTCCCACCTTCCAAGGGGAGCCGGAGCGGGTGTACCTGGCCGGGGACCTGGAGGATTTTGCCCAGATGCTTTGGGAGAATCTCAACGAGGACAATAAAATTTCCCTCTACGTCCGGTTTACGAACTTGAATACCGGGACGTATCGGGAGTGGATTCGCAATAAACATTTAGAAGCAGGGGAGGGGAACCGATGAAAGAATTGGAACTGAAATATGGCTGCAATCCCAACCAAAAGCCTGCCAGTATTTCCGTCAGTGACGGACGGGACCTGCCCATTGAGGTTTTGAACGGCCGTCCGGGGTATATCAACCTCCTAGACGCCTTCAACTCCTGGCAGCTGGTGAAGGAGCTGAAGGAGGCTACGGGCCTCCCGGCGGCGGCGTCCTTCAAGCACGTCTCGCCTGCCGGGGCGGCAGTGGGCCTGCCTCTGAGCGAGACGGACCGTAAGATCTACTTCGTGGAGCCGGAGACGGAGCTGACCCCCATCGCCTGCGCCTACATCCGGGCCCGGGGGGCGGACCGCCTGTGCTCTTACGGCGACTGGGCGGCCTTGAGCGACACCTGTGACGCCGCCACCGCCGCCTATCTGAAAGGAGAGGTCTCCGACGGCATCATCGCCCCGGACTACACCCCCGAGGCGCTGGAACTCCTAAAAGGGAAGAAGAAGGGCGGCTATAACATTGTCAAGATCGACCCCGCCTATGTCCCCGCCCCCCAGGAGCGCAAGGAGGTTTTCGGCATCACCTTCCAGCAGGGCCGCAACGATTACCGAATCAACGAGAGCCTGCTGAATGATATTGTCAGCAAGAACAAAGACCTTCCCGACAACGCCAAGCGGGACATGGTGGTGGCCCTCATCACCTTGAAATACACCCAGTCCAACTCCGTCTGCTATGTGAAGGACGGACAGGCCATCGGCGTAGGCGCGGGCCAGCAGAGCCGCATCCACTGTACCCGTCTGGCGGGGAACAAGGCGGACAACTGGTACCTGCGCCAGCACCCGAAGACTCTGGCCCTGGACTTTGTGGACAAAATCCGCCGTCCAGACCGGGACAACGCCATTGACATCTATCTCTCCGACGAGTACGAGGACATCCTGCGCCCCGGCGTCTGGGAGAACACCTTCAAGACCCGGCCCGAGCCCCTCACCGCCCAGGAGAAAAAGGAGTGGATCGCCACCCAGCAGGGCGTGACCGTGGGCAGCGACGCCTTCTTCCCATTCGGGGACAATGTAGAGCGGGCCCGCAAGTCCGGCACGGCTTACATCGTAGAGCCCGGCGGGTCCATCCGGGACGACAACGTCATCGAGACCGCCGACCGCTATGATATGGTGCTGGCCTTTACCGGGATGCGCCTGTTCCACCACTGAGAGAGAAGGAGGAGACGTTTATGAAAGTACTTGTCGTAGGCGGCGGCGGACGGGAGCACGCCATCATCAAGAGCCTAAAGAAAAGCCCCCGTGTCACGGAGATCTTTGCCGCCCCCGGCAACGGCGGTATCGCCGCAGACGCCGTCTGTACCGGCATCGGGGCCAAGGACCTGCCCGCCATCGCGGACTTTGCCAAGAAGGAGGGCATCGACTTTGCCGTGGTGGCTCCGGACGATCCCCTGGTGCTGGGCTGTGTGGACCTGCTGGAAGGGGAGGGCATTCCCTGCTTCGGGCCCAACAAAGCCGCCGCGATCCTGGAGGGGAGCAAGGTTTTCTCCAAGGATCTGATGAAGAAATACAAGATCCCCACCGCTCACTATGAGACCTTTGACGATATGCAGGCGGCGCTGCACTATCTGGAGACCGCCCCCATCCCCACGGTGGTGAAAGCCGACGGGTTAGCCCTGGGCAAGGGCGTCACCATCGCCGAGACCCGGGAGCAGGCTGTGGAGGCCGTCCGGGCCTGCATGGAGGACAAGGTCTTTGGAGATAGCGGCAGTCACATCGTCATCGAGGAGTTTTTGACCGGCCCCGAGGTCTCCGTTCTCTCCTTTACCGACGGGAAGACCGTGGTGCCGATGATCTCTTCCATGGACCACAAGCGTGTGGGAGATGGGGACACCGGCCCCAACACCGGCGGCATGGGTACCGTGGCCCCCAACCCCTATTACACTGAGGAGATGGCGCAGCGGTGCATGAAGGAGATCTTCCTGCCCACCGTAGAGGCCATGAACGCCGAGGGCCGTCCCTTCAAGGGCTGTCTCTACTTCGGTCTGATGCTTACGGCAGACGGCCCCAAGGTCATCGAGTATAACTGCCGCTTCGGCGACCCGGAGACCCAGGTGGTCCTGCCCCTGCTGGAGAGCGACCTGCTCACGGTCATGGAGGCTACCGCCAAGGGCATCTTGGCCGAGACCGAGGTGAAGTTCAGCCATCAGCACGCCTGCTGCGTGGTCCTGGCCAGTGAGGGCTATCCCAAGCAGTACGAGACGGGCTTCCCCATCACCATCCCCGCTGATCTGGAGGCGGAGGTCTATGTGGCCGGAGCCAAGCTGGACGGAGAGGTGTTAAAGACCGCCGGCGGACGGGTCCTGGGGGTCACTGCCCTGGGGGAAAGCCTCCAGGAAGCCATCGACCGGGCCTACGCCCAGGCCGGAAAGGTGACATTCGCCAACGCTTACTGCCGGAAGGACATCGGCCAGCGGGCCCTGCAAGCCGGCGGGACTGTAAAATAAAGAGGTGGAGCAATGGTATATCGGGTCTATGTAGAAAAGCGCCCCGGGCTGGCCGCGGAAGCGGAGGCCCTGCTGGGCGATCTGCGCACCCTTCTGCGCATCGAGACATTGGAAGGTCTGCGCCTTTATAACCGTTATGACGTAGAAAATATCACACCGGAGCTGATGGACTACAGCGTGAAAACCATCCTCTCTGAGCCGCAGCTGGACCAGGTGACGGACACCCTTCCGGAGGGCGGCACCATCTTTGCCGTGGAATATCTCCCCGGCCAGTTCGACCAGCGGGCGGACTCCGCCGCCCAGTGCATCCAGATCCTCTCCCAGGGGGAACGGCCCCTGGTCCGCTCCGCCCGGGTCTACCAGCTCCAGGGCAAGCTCAGCGGGGAGGAAATCGCGGCCATCAAGAAATACCTCATCAACCCTGTGGAATCCCGAGAGGCATCTCTGGAACCCTTCGAGACCTTGGCCGTGACCTACGAGATCCCGGAGCTGGTGGCCACCCTAGACGGCTTCCGGGACCTGGACGAGGCGGCCCTGGAGAAGATGGTGGCGGAGCAGGGCCTTGCCATGGACGTGGACGAC
>JAAWAE010000030.1 GCA_022792035.1 Ruminiclostridium sp.
CCCCAGTGATTCTCCGGAATTTTGTGTTTGAATACTCTGCTATCTTTTCATATTTCATGCCCCTATTTTAGCATACTACCTTATTTTCGCAAGAGCTCTAATAGAAAAGATTCCCCAGCAGAAAAGCCGTCATCAAGACCCCTTCCCGCTCCTCCGGCGTCATCCGAAACACCAGGACCCCGAAGGCCAGGGAGAGGGCGAAGAGCAGGAAACGCATCCATTCTAACCTCTTCCGCCGGGGCTCCTGAGGACGCTTGAAGGGCAGCAGGTCCAGGACCATAGCGGTCCAGCAGGCGTAGCCGCACCAGCCCCGCCCAAAGAGCAGCGGTCCCCCGATCTTCGCCACCAAATAGTGGATGGCGGCTCCGCTGAAAATCCCGGAGAAGAGGTAGACCCAAAAGCCCTCGATCTGCATATTCTCCCCGCAGAACAGGCCGAGGAACAGGAGCATATACAGTCCCACACCCCACTGGATGACGGCGCGGTTGTGCTTGTGCTGGCGGATCATCAGCACGCAGCCCAGACAGAGGAAACCGCCGATGTAGGAGAAATTAAAAAGATAAAAAGGATTGTCTAAGCTCAGCCAAAGGATGACAGCCACGGCCTCAAACAGGGCCAGCAGTCCCAGGGGCAGCCGGTATTTTTTCAAAAAGTTCATAGGAAACCTCCCGTGTACAAATTCCGCTCTCCATTCTAGCACAGGAAGCACTCCGGCACAAGGAAAAGAGGAAACCCTTGTGCCCCAAGGACTTTCCTAACGGTCGAGTGGGGAATTTGCCCCAAATGCTTGACTTTTCCTCCCGTGAGCGATACCATGGAGCCGTCTTGCAAGGCACATCCCAAGCAAAGGAGTGCAACGCTATGGAAAACAGAAAAAGTTTTGGGGCCTTCCTCCTCCAGCGCCGCAAGGAGCTGGGACTGACCCAAAAGGAATTTGCCGAACGGCTCTTCGTCACCGACTCCGCGGTGAGCAAATGGGAGCGGGGGCTGGCCTACCCAGACATCACGCTCTTGCAAAGTATCTGCGAGATTTTACAGGTCAGCGAAAAGGAACTCCTCTCCGCCAGCGAGGACGTGGAGGGACGCCGGGCGGAGCAGCTGGCGAAGAAATATATCCGCCTGAGCCGAAAGAACCGCCTCATCCAATCGCTGCTGTATGGCGGGACCCTGGTCATCTGCCTGATCTGTAACCTCTCCATCCAGCACACCCTGAGCTGGTTCTGGCTAGTCCTGGGCGGCTTGATGATCTGCGCCTCCCTGACTTTCCTGCCCAGCTTCGCCCCGGAGGGGCGCCGGGGGGCCACGGTGTTTGGCGGCTTCCTGGTGAGCCTGCTCTTTACCCTGGCGGTGAGCTGCCTCTACAGCGGCGGGTCCTGGTTCCTAGTGGCGGCGGTGGGTTCGGCCTTCGGCCTGGGGTTGGTTTTCCTGCCCTTGGTCCTGCGCCAGCTCCCCCTGCCGCCGGAGCTGCGGGAGCGGAAAGCCCTGCTCTATGTGTGCGTAGAGCTGGCCCTGCTGATCCTGCTTTACGCCCTGTGCATCCTCCCGGAAAACTGGGCGTGGTTCATCAGCGCCACCCTCTGGACGCTCTTCGGTCTGGCCCTCTTCCTGCTGCCGGTGTTCCTGCGCCGGGCCATCCCCCTGCCGGAGGCATGGCGCAGCCACAAGGCCCTGGTATACTTCGCCGTCATGAGCCTCCTGCTGCTCCTGGGCATGGTCTGGGAGGGCCGCTTTGGGGAGGACCACCTCCTGCCCACGCTCCTCATCACCGGGATCGCCCTGATCCTGCCCTGGGGATGGCTGGGCGCGGTGCGCTACCTGCCCATCCCCAGCCGCTGGACCCGCCTTGGCAGCGCCTTTCTCTGGACGGCGGTATGGTTAGAGTTTTTCCCCTGGCTCCTGGACCGCATCCTCCTGGCGGCGGGGGAGGTCAGCAGCCGTCCTGTCCGGCTCCTGCCCCAGGGGGTGGATCTGAGCAACTGGACCGACGGCTGGGTGATTTCCGACAACATCAATTTCCTTATTATCCTGGGCTTTCTGGCCCTGGGCGCGTTGTGTATCTGCCTCGGCGTCCGGAGAAAGAAGGGGGAATAAGAAAAGTGCTGCCTCATTCGAGACAGCACTTTTTTCACAATGGAATCAATTACGCCAGCTTGCCCTTGGACAGCTCGGTGAGCGCGGTAAAGGCGGCTTTGTCGTTGACGGCCATTTCGGCCAGCATCTTCCGGTTGATCTCCACACCGGCCAGCTTCAGACCGTGCATGAAGTTGGAATAGTTCATGCCGTTCATCTTGCAGGCGGCGTTGATGCGGGCGATCCACAGCTGACGGAAGTTGCGCTTTTTCTGCTTGCGGCCCACATAGGCGTAGGTCAGGGATTTCATGACCTGCTCGTTGGCCATCTTGAAGTGCTTGGACTTGGCACCCCAGTACCCCTTGGCCATCTTCAGGATCTTATTTCTTCTCTTGCGCGTCATCATCGCGCCTTTGACTCTTGCCATTGTCGTTCAGCCTCCTTCGATTTATTTATACAGAATCATGCGCTTGATGGCAGCTTCGTTGGTCTTGTCTGCGTAAGCGCCGGCGCGGAGGCCGCGTTTGCGTTTGGTGCTCTTCTTGTTGAGGATATGTCTCTTATTTGCGTGAGCGCGCTTGACCTTGCCGTTTTTGGTGAGGTTAAAGCGTTTTTTTGCGCCGCTGTGGGTCTTGATCTTAGGCATGGCGATAAACTCCTTATTCTTCGGTTTGGGTCGCGGGTTTTGCTTCCTTGCTCTCCTTGTTCTTGCCCTTGGTCTCCTTGACCTGCTTGCAGGACAGGAACATGGTCATGTGACGTCCTTCCAGCTTGGGCTCTTTGTCGACGGTCGCCACCTCAGTGCAAGCCTCTGCGAATTTCTCCAGCAGGCGCTTGCCGATGTCGGTGTGGGCCATTTCCCGGCCGCGGAAGCGGACGGCGACCTTCACCCGATTCCCGTCGGCCAGGAACCGCTGGGCGTTGCGGATCTTTACGTTGAGATCGTTGCTGTCGATGCCCGGGGACATCCGCACCTCTTTGATCTCGACGATCCGCTGGTTTTTCTTGGCTTCCTTGTCCCGCTTGGTCTGCTCGAAGCGGTACTTGCCATAGTCCATCAGCTTGCAGACAGGGGGGACCGCGTTGGGGGAGATCTTGACCAGATCCAGCTCTGCCTCATTGGCCTTCCCCATAGCGTCAGCCAGGGATAGGATGCCCAGCTGTTCGCCGGTGGCGGAAATCAGGCGTACTTCCTTGTCATGGATCTCCTCATTGATTTGATGAGCCGTGTGAGCGATGGTGAACGCACCTCCGATCTTGGAATAAAAAATGGATACCTGGAAAGGTATCCGCACAAAAGGAGAACAGCACCCGTTATGAAGACTGCTGTGTCACCGTTTATAAACCCCTTCGCCCCATGGCGGGAGGTGAGGTCGGCGGAACCTTCCTGCTTTATTTTACGGCGTTTAGTATAGCAGAAGTCAGCGGCGGTGTCAAGGGTTTTTTCACAAATCAGGACTGGTGAGCACATCGGCCCCTACAAGACGGCCGCGCGGGGATGGGTTCTTATAGGGGGCGATGCACCCCCCTTCACCCCTGCCGGCGCTGGAGCTGCAGGCGGTCGGTGATCATGGCGATGAACTCGGAGTTGGTGGGTTTGCCTTTGGAATTGCTGACGGTGAAGCCGAAGTACTTCTGCAGGGTGTCCAGATCGCCCCGGTCCCAGGCCACCTCAATGGCGTGGCGGATGGCCCGCTCCACCCGGGAGGCGGTGGTGCCGAACTTCTGGGCCACCTCGGGATAGAGAACTTTGGTGACGGCGTTGATCACATCCATATCCTCCACGGTCATGATGATGGCCTCGCGGAGATACTGATACCCTTTGATGTGGGCGGGTACGCCGATCTCGTGGATGATGGCGGTGACGTTGGCTTCCAAGGTCTGCCGGTCGGCAGGCATGGCCCCCGCTTCCTCCCCGGACAGGGGACGGGCGGCCAGCATCTGGATGCGCTGGGCAACGCTGCTGGCCTGACAGGGCTTCATCATGTAATAGTCGCCGCCTTTGGCCGCGACCTGGTCGGCCATGCAGCCCCGGGCGAAGTTGGACAGGGTGAGGGTGCTGGTGGGCAGCTGCCCCACGGCTTCCAGGACGTCGAACCCATCCACACGCTCGAGTACCAGATCCAGGACCAGGACATCCGGGCTCAGGCGGCGGGTGAGTTCGATGGCTTCCTGACCGTCACCGGTCTGGGCGATGACCTCCAGGCCGTCGGCGGCGCGGATGGTCTCGGCCAATGTGGTACGGAACACTTCGTTGGCGTCCGCAATGAGGACCTTCTTCTTACTTTCCATTCTGTCTCCCCCCTGGGAAGGCGGGTGGCCCCGCCTTCTGAAGTGATATCATTGGTGGCAAGGAATCCCCGAAAGGATTCCAGGATTTTACTGACATCCATAATTTACCACATTAGGACAGAGAACGCAAGGATAAAATGGGAATTTATGCCATATTTTTTCTCTCATTTTTCGACGCATCCCGCGGCCCGCCGAAGCCTTGGAAAAGGCGCCCCTCCTCGACAGGAAGAGGGGCGCCCCGCAGTTTAGAAATAACGCAGGACCATATAGATGCTGGAGATGAGCATGACGACGATGGTGGCCGGGGCAGAGATCTTGCAGTAGCGGCCCCAGCTGATGGGATACCCCTCTTTGGCGGCCACAGAGGTGCCCACCACGTTGGCGGAGGCCCCGATGGGGGTGGCGCTGCCGCCGACGTCGGTTCCCATGGACAGGCCCCAGGCCAGGACCGAGAGGTCCACCCCGGTGGAAGCGGACAGGCTCTGGATCACAGGGACCATGGTGGCCGCGAAGGGGATGTTGTCCACGAAGGCGCTGGCGATGGCAGAGATCCACATGATGATGAGGACCATGAGGATGCCGTTGCCGTGGCTGACGCTGCCGATGAAGGCGGCGATGACTTCCAGGATGCCGGTGGACTCCAGTCCGCCCACCACCACGAAGAGACCGATCAGGAAGAGCAGGGTCTTATAGTCCACCCCCCGCAGCAGTTTCCCTGCGTCCTTCCCGGCGGCGGCCAGGGTCAGCAGGGCGATGAAGACGCCCACGAAGGCCACGGTCAGGCCGGTCTGGGCATGGGTGGCCAGCAGGACCACTGCCAGGACGAAGATGACGCAGCTGCTGCGAAAGTCCTTCCTGTTGGAGATGGCGGACTTGGGGTCCGGGCAGGTGGAGGCCAGGAGCTGGTTTTGTACGTCGTTGGCCTTGAGCTCCTTGCGGTAGCAGAAGTAGAAGAAGATCAGGGTGGCGATGAGGGAGATCCCGGCCATGGCGCCGGTGTGGGCGATGAAGTCCCAGAAGGAGTAGCCCAGAGAGGTGCCGATGATGATGTTGGGCGGATCGCCGCACATGGTTGCCGCGCCGCCCAGATTGGCGCAGAAGACCTCTGCCAGGATCATGGGCAGGGGATCGAAGCGCAGCAGGCGGGCCAGCTCAATGGTCACCGCCGCCAGGAAGAGGATGACGGTGATGCTGGCGACGAACATGGACAGCACAGCGGAGATGACCATGAAGGTCAGAAGCAGCGGCGCGGCCCGGTATTTCACACCGGCGGCCAGACGCAGGCACATCCAGCGGATGAGGCCGGACTTGGCCATGCCTTCCACCATGATCATCATCCCGGCGATGAAAACGATGGTGGGCCAGTTGATCCCGGCGGCGCTCTCGGCCTCCGGGCCGGTGGAGTACCAGAACACTGGGTCGAGGAAGTGACTTAGGTTCAAGGTCCGCCATATGGCGCCGGTGTCGTGCATTGCCAGACCGAAGACCAGGATAAAGGTCGCGGCGGCGCAGATCAGGGTGACGATATGCCGTTCCACTTTATCGAGGATGATCAGTAAGAACATGGCAAGGAAGATTAAGACGGCTAAACTTTGTGCTAACATAGATGCACACCTCCTGGGAAGAATACCTGACCGCGGTGCGGTGGCCAGGCAGCACAACGAGTCCCTCCTTTGGCGAGTACTCCGTTATGTTTTTGGATTTGCTTCAAGAAGGATACAGCGAAAAAACGGACATGTCAATGTTTTTTTACTTTCCTTATAGCCTTGGGATACCTATTAAAAATAACGAAGGACGATGCACACGCTGGAGATCATCAGGACGATCACTGTGGCCGGGGCGGCGGTCCTGCAGTATGGGCCCCAGCCGATGGGGTGTCCGGCCTTGGCGGAGACGGAGGTGCCCACCACGTTGGCGGAGGCCCCGATGGGGGTGGCGCTGCCGCCGATGTCCGTGCCCATGGACAGGGACCAGGCCAGGGTGGAGAGCTCCACGCCGGTGGTCCTGGAGAGACTGAGGATCACGGGGATCATGGTGGCGGCAAAGGGGATGTTGTCCACAAAGGCGCTGGCGATGGCGGAGACCCACATGATGATGAGGACCATGAGGATGGCGTTTCCGCCGCTGACGCTGCCGATGAAGTCAGCGATATACTCCAGGATCTTGGTCTCCTCCAGTCCGCCCACCACCACGAAGAGGCCCAGGAAGAAGAGGAGGGTCTTGTAGTCGATCCCTTTGAGCAGTTTCCCCGCCTCCTTCCCAGCGGAGAGCAGGGTCAAAAGGGCGATGAAGGTGCCGATGAAGGGGATGGTGAGCCCTGTCTGCTCATGGGTGATGAGCAGCAGCACAGCGGTCAGGAAGATGACACAGCTGCGAAGGAAGGCACCGCGGTTGGTAATGGCCTCCCAGGGGTTCGGGCAGGTGCCGGCCAGGGTTTGGCGGTAGGCCTCATCCCGGCCCAGTTCCTTGCGGAAGCAGAAGTAGAAATAGATCACGATCACAACCAGGGAGATCCCGGCGATGAGACCGGTGTTGGTCAAAAAATCCAAGAAGGAGTAATCCAGGGAGGTGCCGATGATGATATTGGGCGGGTCGCCGCACATGGTCGCGGAGCCGCCCAAGTTGGCACAGAAGATCTCGGAGAGGATGACGGGGATGGGGTCAAAGCGCAGCAGATGGGCCAGCTCCACCGTCACCGCCGCCAGGAAGAGGATGACGGTGATGCTGTCGATGAACATGGACAGCACGGCGGACAGGATCATGAAGGTGATGAAAATGGGCACGGCCCGATAGCGTACCGCCTTGGCCAGACTCATGCACATCCAGCGGAAGAAGCCCGCCCGGGACATCCCCTCCACCATGATCATCATGCCGGTGAGGAAGAAAATGGTGGACCAGTTGATCCCCCGGGTGCTCTCGGCGCTGCGCCCGGCGGTATACCAGAAAGCAGGGGAGGACATTTCATGGAAACTAAGCGTATTCAAGACCGCCGGCATACTATGCATCGCCAGCCCAAACACAAGGATCAGCGTGGCGGCGGCACAGACTAGGGTGACAATGTGCCGTTCTACCTTGTCCAGGATGATCAAAAGGAACATGACCAGGAAAATGACGATGGCGAGGATGGATGCGAACACAAGCACCACCTCCTTTTTTTATCTGTATCGCCAGAATACAGCGGGAAAAAGCGTCTGTCAACGTTTTTTTTAGTTTTTTTAGCGAGAACTCCTTGAAAATGAGCAGAGGATTACTTATTATATTTTAGAAAGCTCTCAAAGAAACGTAGAGCGGACAGGTCTCATAGCAGCCGTCAGAGAGGCAAAAAAGTCCCTGACGCGGGTGTGCGCAGGGCGTGGGGAGGAGCCGCAGCGGCGAACCCCCGCGGCCCCTCCACTGTATAGGCTATGACAGAGGATGGGGGAATATACAGCGGGCTCTGTGGACGGGAGAAGGAGGCATACTGCGCCGAAATCAGAGGAAAAAGGGGCTCGTTGTTAGGAAATTTTTCGGATGCGGCAAGATTCGATAGCTTTCCCCTTTGCGTAACAAAAACGATTTGATAAACTATTCTTAAACAACCGTCGAGATGAGCACTTGACGGGAAAAAGGAAGAGAGGAGTGAATGGACAGGATGCGAGACTTTGCAGCCTCACGAGTGGCCCAGGGACATGACGTGCGCTGGTTGCAGCTGTACGACGGCACTGAGCTGCATACCACGATTTGTTCCGATTTCACCAAACAGGAGATTTTGGTGAAGAACCATGTACAGGACCCGAAAAAGACCGCCTTTGGCGAGAACGCCAATCCCTCCTGGGAGGACTTTCGGATGTTTGCCCAGAAACGATGCCAGCTCTGTCTGGAGGAGGACATCAAGACGTACTTAGCGCAGATAGGAATGGACGACCAGCTGCCCTTGATCGTTGTGCAGAAGGATGCCGGCCGGGTCAACGAGGACTTGGAGTGGATTCGGTTGGAAATTTTGCATTGAGCCTCCGGCGCGGGGTTAGGACAGACCGTCAAACAGGCTCAGCTGGGCACAGTCCCCGGCAGGGAAGTCGCTGAGGTATTGAAAGATTTCCCGCTGGCTGTGGACCAGTCCGGCCTGGCGGCAGCGGCGGTGGAAGAGGGCGGTCAGCTCCCGGCTGTGGGGACTGCTGAGGTGGTAGGCACTGCCATACCGGCGGATATAGGTTTCCTTGAGGCCGGGAAAGAGCCGGTCCAGCTGCCGGTAAAAATGGTCCCGGCTGCCCCGGCGCAGGGTCAGGCCCATGCCGAAGTTCAGCACCCCGTACACCCCGGCTTTGACGCAGAGGTCCAGGATGCCGTCTATGTTTTCCGCGGTGTCGTTGAGCAGGGGAAGGATGGGGCAGAGCCAGACTACGGTGGGGATGCCTGCGTCCCGAAGGGCCTGCAAGGCCGAAAATCGAGCCTGGGTGGAGCAGACGTTGGGTTCCAGCTTGCGGCACAGGGCCTCGTCGTAGGTGGTCAGGGTCATCTGGACCACGCATTTACTCTGCCGCTGGATGGCCTGGAGCAGGTCCAGGTCCCGCAGGACCAAGTCAGATTTGGTCAGCAGGGAGACGCCGAAGCCATAGCGCCGGATCAGCGCCAGGGCGCCGCGGGTCTGCTCCAGCTGGGCTTCCAGAGGGAGGTAGGGGTCCGTCATGGCCCCCATGCCCAGCATACAGGGCCGGCGCCGCCGGCGCAGGGCATCCTCCAGAAGGGGGAGCGCGTTTTCCTTTACCTCGATGTCCTCGAAATCGTGGGACATTTGGTAGCATTCGCTGCGGGAATCGCAGTAGATGCAGCCGTGGGTACAGCCCCGGTAGAGATTCATGCCGTTTTTCGCGGAC
>JAAWAE010000031.1 GCA_022792035.1 Ruminiclostridium sp.
TAAGCGCTTTGAGGACTTCGAGGCTCGCATGGACGAAAAGATGGATAAGCGCTTTGAGGACTTCGAGGCTCGCATGGACGAAAAGATGGATAAGCGCTTTGAGGACTTCGAGGCTCGCATGGACGAAAAGATGGACAAGCGTTTTGAGGGCTTCGAAGAGCGCATCATGAAAAACGTCGCCACCCTCATGGACGCGAAATTCCAGCAGCAGTTCAATCTTCTGGCCGAACAGCTCCATCTCATGAGCGAGCGCATGATCCCGGAATCCCGCATCGTTGCCCTGGAGGACAACGACGAGATCCTCTTCCCCGCCATACGCCGCCTCAGCCGGGACGTGGAAGCACTGAAAAAGGATGTCCAGGAACTCAAAACAGCGACCTAAACAAAAACGCTGCCTCCCACACGGAAGGCAGCGTTTCTTATTCGCCCTTCTTTTTCAGCTTCGTTTCGGTCCCATCCGGCTCCCGGAAATAAATGTTCTCCAGCTGCGCCTCCAGGCTCCCCCGGACCGCCGCCAGATACTCCTGGCGCAGCTCCTTCTGCTCCGCCTTCTCCTGGTCGGTGAGCCCCTGGGTCTTGCTCTTCCGGGCCAGCTCGTTGATGCGCTCGATGCGCGCTTGTGTCATGGTTTGCTCCTTCCTTCCCCCGGTGCCGCTGCGCACCAGGGGGAATCCTTAAATATATCGCTCCAGCTCCAGGATCAGGCGGCCCCGGCGGGATTCCCCTCCGGCACTGCGCAAAACACACTTGCCCAGTCCCCGGCAGGTCAGCACCGCCCCAGGCTCCACCAGCTTGTCCGCCTTCTCCCAGGGACGGTGGTCCACCATCACCCGTCCGGCCCGGATCAGCTCCGCGGCACGGCTGCGGGAGATGGAAAACCCCGCCGATACCACCGCGTCCAGCCGGGGCGAGGCCACCGTGGCCCGCACCGCCTTCACCTTCCCCGGAACCGGCGTCAGCTCCTCCAGGGAGATGGGCCGCAGGGTCACCGGCCAGCGCCCCGCCCGCTCCCACTGGGTCAGCAGGATGGGCTGGACCTCCCGCAGCAGCAGGAGCTGGGCCCCGTCCTCCTGGAGCAGGATATCCCCCAGCTTCTCCCGGGTCAACCCTAAGCCCATCAGGGAGCCCAAATAGTCCCGGTGGCTCAGCCCCGCCCCGGCGGGGACCTTGGCCTCCAGGGCGCAGAGCGGACAATCCTCCCCCCTCTGCCAAAGCTCCGGCTCCAGCCAGTCCGGCAGAAATCCCCAGAGCTGCCGCTCCGCCCCCTCATAGCCGCCAAAGAGCACCCCCGCCCCCGGCGCCGCCGCCATGAGCAGGTCCGCGCTGACGGCCTGCTCCGCAGGACTGAGGAAGGCGGTATGGGTGGGGATGCCCCGCTGGCGGCAGCGCTGCTCCTGGTCCAGGACCCGGCCCAGCAGCAGGCGGCTCTCGCTGTCTCGGGCATAGCGGTCTAACCATTCGGTCTTGTTCACGGGAACCCCTCCCTCTTTCCAAGGTTAAATTTAGTATATCTTCTTCCCCACCCTATTGTCAACGGGTAAGATTTCGGCTATAATCAAATCAGTTGAAAAGATAAAAGTCTGAGACACCAGGAGGGCTTTTGCTATGAAACGTGTACTCTTGATTTACAACCCCAAGGCCGGACGGAGCAAAAATTGGGCGGGACTGCCCACCATCCTCCAGGCCATGACCCAGCAGCAGTGCCTGGTCACCACCTACCCCACCCAGTACCGGGGCGACGCCGGGGACGCCATCGTCCGCTGGGGCGGCGACTTTGACCAGGTGGTGGTGGCCGGAGGGGACGGCACCCTCAGCGAGGCCATCTCCGGCGTGCTGCGCGCCACGAAACCGCCCCTGCTGGGCTATCTGCCTGTGGGGACCACCAACGACTTCTCCCGGAACCTGGACCTGCCCGGCCGGGATCTGGCCCAGCTGGCCGCCACCGCCGTCAGCGGTGTGCCCCGGGTCCACGACCTGGGACGGTTTAACCGAAAACCCTTCCTCTATGTGGCCGCCTTCGGGGCCTTCACTGAGGTCTCCTATTCCACCCCCCAGAAGGTGAAGAACCTGCTGGGCTACAACGCCTATATGCTGGAGGCCGCCAAGGAGCTTTTGAACCTCAAGCCCCATCACGTGCGCCTGGAGTACGACGGCGGAAACGTCCTGGAGGGGGACTACCTCTACGGGATGGTCAGCAACACCCTGTCCGTGGGCGGGCGCTTTCGCAACTTCCCCCCGGGGAAGCCGGACCTGGCCGACGGCCGCCTGGAAGTCACCCTCATCTCCCCCATCCGGGACATGAAGGACGCCGAGGAGTTCAGCCGGGCTTTGCTGGCCACCGACCCCTCCATCCTCACCTCCATGCTCACCAGCTTCTCCACCTCCAAGGTCAAGTTCACCGCCGGGGCCCCCCTGGCCTGGACCCTGGACGGCGAGGCCGGCGGGAGCCATCAGGAAGTGGAAATCGAGGTGATCCCCAACGCTATGACAATCCGTCATGGGAAATAGTTGACATCCCACCCCCGGGGGTATATAATTTTCTTAGAAGATCCAATCTCTTTCCGAACAGGAGGGTTTTTATGAAAAAGGTCCTGCTGCCCGTGGACGGCAGCGCCCGCAGCAAGCGTACCGTAGAGGTGGTCCGCCAGCTCTACAAGCCCGAGGACTGCGAGATCATCATCGCCAAAGTCATCGGCGCTCAGCTCTACCTCAACTCCGCCGACGAGATCAAGCACAACGCCGAAAAAGCCCAGCCGGAGCTGGACGGCGTCGCCGCGATGCTCCCGGAGTACAAGGTGGGCACCCAGGTCCTCCTGGGCAGTTCCCCCGGCCCTGAAATCGTGGAGTTCGCCAAGGAAGCCCAGGTGGACACCATCGTCATGACCCGCTCCTCCCGGGGCCCCCTGCGGCGGATGGGTTCTGTGGCCGCCTATGTGGTCAAGAACGCCGGTTTCCTGGATATGGTGGTCATGCATGAGCCGAAGGACGAAGATGCCTGATTTTTGAGCCCGTCCCTTCCGCCGAGTGAAAAGGAGGTCTTCCTCATGTTGAAACTATTGCTCCCCATCGACGGCAGCCCCCGCAGCCTGCGCTCCGTGGAGACCGTCGCCCGCATCATCCCCCCCGATAAGGCCAGCATCACCATCCTCACCGTGGCCCCCGGTCTGGAGTCCGCCCGCACCGAGACGGAAGTCATGGGCGCCCTGGAGCTCTACGCCTCCCTGCTGGAGCCCTATGAGGTAAAGACGGTGTTCCTGCGGGGCATCGCCGGCCCGGTCATCATCCAGTACGCCAAGGAGGAGAAATTCGACGCCATTATCATGACCCGCTCCTCCCAGGGGCCGAAGAACAAGATGGGCTCCGTCTCCTCCCACGTGGCCAAGCACGCCGACTTCTTGAGCTTGATTTTGCTGCAGGAGGATTGAGGGCGGAAATGACGCCCTAATGGGAGCTGAGACGCAGCACCCTGTCAGCGTTCCAATCAGTATGACCCGGAGGTTCGCCTCCGGGTCTTTTTCTTCTTCCCCAAAGCGAAACCCTGTACCATATATAAAATCCTATTGACATAGTTTCCTTCCCTAGCTATAATAATAACAGCAGGGATGGTTTCTATGAGACGAGTGACGGTTCTGACTCGTCGGTAAACAAAAAACTGACCGAGCGAAGAAGTTGCGTGACGGTTCCGACGCAACGGTAAACAAAAAACTGACCGAATGAAGCCATCCGGCGGGGATGGGGGTTCCCCCCTCCCCGCTTTTTTTGTAAGAGGAAGTGTCGAACGATGGATTACGATGTTGGAATTTATCACTTGTCCCGTCAATTTTTTACTGCCTATCCGTATCAGCAGTTTCCTGAAATCGAACGAAAGTCTAGCCGTCCGTATTCCTGCTTGCTGGTCGAATATTTTGATGATCTCTTCCTCTGTATCCCGTTCCGCTCTCATATTCGGCACAAATATGCCTACCACTTCAAGAACTCTGCCAGAGCATTACGCAGTCAATCAGGCTTAGACTATACGAAATCCATTTTGATCAAAGACCTGCATTATTTGGATCTCTCTGCACAAGCAGTCGTAGACCCGGATGAGTACAAAGAGACGATGATCAATCTCCCCCGTATCGTCCGTGAAGTATATCGTTACTTATCGGATTACACAGACGATCTCAACGGCATTCAAAAACTCCACCCAAAGGAATGGCAGCGTCGGTACGGGAAATCTACCTTGCCTTATTTTAACGATTTCTTAACGGCGGGGCCCTGATCCGGACAGTCAGCTCTCAGCCCAGCGCGTGGAAAACTTGACAGTCCCAACCCTCAACGGGTATAATTACTAAAAAAACATATGGGAAAGAGGATTTTTATGAAACATCGTATCCGCACCCTCCTGCTCACCCTGGCCCTCCTCCCCGCCCTGGCCATTCCCGCCTTCGCCGCTGGACGGGACTGGGAGAGCGCCTACACCGATGTCCTGCGTCAAACCCTCCCCACCGTCAACGGGGAGGCCCATCTGGTGGATCTGGACCTGGACGGTACCCCCGAGCTGCTCATCGGCCACCCTGTAGGCCCCGCCATGGTCTCCTATCTCAAGGCCGCCTATACCTTCACCAATGGCAGTGTTCAGGCGCTCTCTGTCTCCGGGGACTTCTTCCTGGGCTTCCACGGCACCGATGACGCCGACAAGGTCTACCAGCTCTACCGCAATGACAGCACCGGGGCCCTGCGCGTCACCGCCTCCTATCCCTTCCGTCACGGCACCGACTATCAGGACTCCGTCTACAGCACCTATACCCTCAACGGCCAGCAGCTGAGCCAGCGCGGGGACTTCCGCCAGCGCCGCCAGAACGGCAAGGCCCTTTGGTACGCCAACGGCAAGCAAGTCTCCGCCCAACAGTTCGAGACCGCCCGCATCGCCTGGATGGAAGGTTGGAATTGGGTCCCCCGCTTCCAGAGCCAGACCACCGTCTTCCCCCAAACCCCCACCGCCGCCCAATGTCAAGCCTTCTTTGACCGCTATCAAGACGGCTGCGTCCTGGCCCGGCCCAGCACCCACCAGATCCAGCTGGACGGCCGGAGTGTCTCCATCCCCGCCTACGGCATCGGCGGCAGCAATTACTTCAAGCTCCGGGACATCGCCGCCCTGCTCACCGACACCCCCGCCCGCTTCCAGGTGGATTGGGACGCCGCCGGACAGAAGATCACCCTCACCACCGGCCAGAGCTACACCCCCGCAGGGGGAGAGCTTGCCCCCGGCGGCGGGATCGACCAGATCGGCCATCCCACCGCCGCCGCCGTCCGCGTCGACGGACGGGCCCCCGCCCTCACCGCCTACAACCTCGGCGGCAGCAACTATTTCAAACTCCGGGACCTGGGGCAGGCCCTGGGCTTCCAGGTCCAGTGGGATGAGGCCACCCGCACCGTCCAGATCCTCACCGCCGCCTCCTGACCCCGCCTCCGCCGGTAGGAATTTTCCCTCTTGCGGCCCCGCCTCTTTTCTGCTAAAATGACAGGTAGAGCGATTTTAGAAAGGAGCGATTCGCTATGAAATCCCATCGCAAGGGAGCCGTCCTGGCTGTCGCCCTGTGCGCCGCGGTCCTGGCGGGCCTGTTCGTCTTCCCCGCCGCCGCTGTGGACCCCTCCCAAACCACCGTCACCCTCCGCCCCAACGTCACCATCCTGGTAGACGGCGCAGAGCGGACCTTCTACGATGTCAACGGTCAGGAAGTCCATCCCCTCTACGCCAACGGCACCCATTACCTGCCCGTCCGAGCCATCGGGGAGCTCATGGGCAAAAACGTCAACTGGGATGCCGCCACCCGGACCATCGGTCTGACCAGTCCCCGCACCGCCGCCCCCACCAGCGGCACCCCTGACACCAGCGCCAAGGAGTGCCAGATCAACGTGGAAGTCCGCTCGGACATCACCATCCTGGTGGACGGCGTCCGGCAGAACTTCACCGACGCCGCGGGGAACCCCGTCTATCCCCTGCTCACCAACGGCACCAACTACCTGCCCGTCCGGGCCATCGGGGAACTGATGGGGAAGGACGTGGGCTGGAACGCCGCCTCTCGGACCATCACCCTGGGCGCCGCCTCCACCCCCGCCTCCGGTGCGCCCAACGTCACCGACGCGGATACCTTCCAGTCCGGCGGCACCGCCGTGACCCCTCCCGCTGCCTCCAATTCCGGGGAGAGCAGCCTCATCGGCGAAGCCAACGCCAAGACCTTTGCCCTGGCTCTGGTCTCCGGCGCTGGCCAGCAGCACATCACCAAGTGTGAGCTGGACCGGGACGACGGCGTGTGGATCTATGAGCTGGAGATCGTTTACAACAACACCGAGTATGAGATCGAGCTGGACGGCACCACTGGCCGGGTCCTGAAGCTGGAGCAGGAGTACAAGGGCGGTCAGACCAGCACTCAGCAGACCAGCACTCAGCAGACCTCGAACCAGCAGACTGGTTCCAACTACTATTACGGCTACCATCACAACCAGTCCCACCACGGTTACCGTCACAATGGTGGTACCTACCATCACCACAACAGTAACTGCCCCGCAAACTGCCCTTACTAATTAAGGCCGACGCTAGAAGGCGCCCTTCCCTGGTGGAAGGGCGCCTTTTTCTGTGGCTTCGGAAGGCTTTCCCTCTTGCTTCCATTGGATTTCTGCATTGACATCGAAGGGGAAATGGCATATACTAAAGAAGGAAAGCAAGTGCTTTCCCAAAGACGCTTCACAATGTGCGGCAAAGAAACATTGTTTACGCAAAGACGCTTCGCGGTGTGCGGCAAAGAAACATCGCTTATGCAAAGACGCCTCACAATGTGCGGCAAAGAAACATTGTGGGAAAGCTCCAGGTTTTCTGGAGCTTTCCCTATATTATTGTATTAAAGAGAGAGCACTATGATCGAACGTGGATTATATTATTTGACCCAAGAGTATGGAAATCTGGTCCGGAAGCTGGGCGGGACCTGGACTGATTCCAAACACCGCCCCGTTGTCTGTTTGGTGAAGTCCAGCGAGTTGGACGATTTGTATTGGGCCATTCCAATGGGAAAATGGAACCACCGGGACGACAAACAGCAGGCACGGCTGGATTACTTTCTTTCGCGGCCAGAAAAGGATATCCGCTCCTGCTACTATCATATCGGACGGACCACAACGAAATCCATCTTCTTTATCAGTGATGCCATTCCTATCACAGAAAAGTACATCGATTCCATACACACCGGCGGAGATGGAAAGCATTTTGTCATCAAAAATCCAAATCTGGTCGGAGAACTCGAGCGCAAACTAAAGCGAATCCTCTCCGTAGAAAACACTCGGCACAATCACTTCCGGCAGCATATCACCTCCCTCAAACAGCATCTCATCCACGAGGCGATTGGAGCAAACACGCCCCCTCTGACCCTCAATATGTCACCCTGATTATAAAATATGGTTGACAATCCTCCCCACCCTATGCTATACTCACCTCATCCCAAGAGAAATGAGGTATTTTCCCATGCAAGCCGCCGCAACATCCCAAACCAAAGTCCGTGATCTGGCCTACATCGCCCTCATGGCCGCCCTCATGGCCATCTGCTCCTGGATCACCCTCCCCATCGGCCCCGTCCCCTTCACCATGCAGACCTTCGCCATCTTCACCGCCGTCCTCCTCCTGGGGGGAAAACGGGGGACCATCGCCTTTGTGGTCTATCTGCTCCTGGGCGTGGTGGGCCTGCCTGTATTCTCCGGCTTCAGCGCCGGGCCCGGCGTATTGCTGGGCTCCACCGGCGGCTATCTGCTGGGCTTCCTCTTCGGTGATCTGGCCTATTGGTTCCTCACCGCTCGCTTCGGCCGCCGCCTGCTGGTGCAGGTCCTGGCCCTGCTGCTGTCCAATGTGCTGTGCTACACCTTCGGCACCATCTGGTTCTATTACGTCTACACCGCCGGAGGGGACTCCATCACCGTCATGGGCATTTTGAGCGCCTGCGTGATCCCCTTCCTGGTCCCGGGTCTGGCAAAGCTGATCCTGGCCGTGGTGGTCTGCCGCCGGATCGAACCCCATATCAAAGTATAACATATGAATGTATAGAAACAGGAAGTGATCCCCATGACCGTCCGCGACCGGGTCCTGGAGGCCCTGGAGGCCAACCGGGGCCGGTACTTCTCCGGCGAAGCCCTGGCCCAGACCCTCTGCGTCAGCCGCAACGCCGTGTGGAAAGCCATCTCCCAACTCCGGGAGGAGGGCTATCCCATCCACGCCCAGCCCCGCCGGGGCTACGCCCTCTCGGCGGAGAGCACCCTCCTCTCCGCCCAGGGGATCGCCCAGCACCTGACCGTCCCCGGCCTGACGGTGGAGGTCCGGGAAGAGGTCTCCTCCACCAACGACGTCCTGCGCGCCGCCGCCCAGGCCGGCGGGTTAGAGGGCCAGGTCCTGGCGGCCCAGCGCCAGAGCGCCGGACGGGGCCGCCGGGACCACAGCTTCTTCTCTCCCCCGGACTCCGGGCTCTACCTGAGCTTCCTCCTGCGGCCCCAGCTCTCCGCCCAGGACGCCCTCCTGCTGACCACCTGTGCCGCCGTGGCCACCGCTTTGGCCATTGAGGACTGCGCCGGGGTCCCGGCCCAGATCAAGTGGGTCAACGACGTGTTCTGCCGCGGAAAAAAAGTCTGCGGCATCCTCACCGAGGGGGAGGTGGACCTGGAGACCGGGGGCCTGCGCTATGCCGTGGTGGGCATCGGGGTGAACCTGTACCCGCCGCCGGAGGGCTTCCCCCCGGACCTGCCCCAGGCAGGGGGGGTGTTTGACGCAGCCCCGGCGGGGGCCATGCGCAGCCGTCTGGCCGCCGGTATTTTGAACCACTTTTTCACCTTCTACCCCCGCCTGGGTGAGCGCGGCTTTTTTGCGGAATATCACCGCCGCTGCTTCCTCTTAGGGCAGGAGGTGGAGCTTTTGGAGGGGAACCGGCGGAGCATGGCCACGGTGCTGGCCCTGAATCCGGACTTCTCCCTGCAAGTCCGGGAGGCCGGCGGAGGGGAGCGCACCGTCTCTTCCGGGGAGGTTTCTTTGCGCAAAAGATAACAAGGGCGCGAAATTTACACAATATTTACGAATCCGGTCTTGACTGCTGCCGGGGGCCAGGTATAATTAGATGTTGAGAAACCGCAGGAGGTGACCCTCATGGCAGCGTCCCACAGGAGCTTTTGGGAAAGGCATCCAGGCTTTGATTTTTACAGCCTGTTTTGGTTTCTGGTCCTGCTGGTGTTCGCGGCCTTGGGGCGGCTGTTCTCTCCCCTGTATATCCCCGGTGGGATCGTGCTGGTTTATCTCCTCTCCCGCCTGCTCTCCAAAAACGCCCAGAAGCGGAACTTGGAAAACGCCCGCTTCCTGGCCCTGCTCCGGGCCATCAAAGCCTGGTTCCGCAGCCGGAAACGGGCCTTGACCCCGGACAAGGAATACGCCTATTTTAAGTGTCCCAACTGCGGACAGCCGATGCGGGTGCCCAGGGGACTGGGGACCATCGAGATCACCTGCCGCTCCTGCTCCTCCCGCTTTGAAACGAAGTCCTGACCCCGCCTTGACAAGTCCATTGTCCAGGGTGTATCATGATAGCATTCCGCCGAAAACCGTCACCGTTCGGGTGGCGGTTTCCCTATCTGTACAAAGGATGAGAGAGACCATGAGCAGCAGAAAAGCAGAACTTTTGATGGCCACCGTCGCCCTGGCCTGGGGCTCCTCCTATTTGATGATGAAGGTGGGCCTCACCGGTATGGGGCCGTTTAACCTGATCGCCCTGCGCTTCGGCATCGCCTTCCTCTTCATGACCATCGCCTTCCATAAAAGCTACCGCAGCCTTACCCCCGCCATCTTCGGCCGGGGCGTCATCGTGGGGATCATCCTCTTCCTGCTCTTTACGGGCATGGTCTGCGGCGTGAACTACACCACCGCCTCCACGGCAGGCTTCCTCACCAGCACCAGCGTGATCCTGGTGCCCATCCTGGAGTGCATCCTGCGGCGCAGGGCCCCGGAACGCCTGGTGGTCGTCAGTACCATCCTGGCCTCCATCGGCCTCTTCCTCCTCACCGCCCGGGACGGCTTCTCCCTGGACAAGGGCGCGGCCCTGTGCCTCATGGGGGCCCTCTTTTATGCCATTTACATCGTGGTCCAGGACCGCATCGCCAAGGGGGAGGACGCCTTCCTCATCAGCATCTTACAGCTGGGCGTGGCCTCCCTTCTGGGCCTGCTGGCCTCCTTCCTCTTCGAGGCCCCCACCCTGCCCCAAAGCCCCGCCACCTGGGGGGCGGTGGTCTATCTGGGCCTGATCTGCAGCGCCTATGGCTTCGTGGTTCAACCCATCGCCCAAAAGCACGCGGCCCCGGAGCGTATCGGGCTGATTTTCTCCCTGGAGCCGGTTTTTTCCGCCCTGCTGTCCTTCCTCTTCCTCCACGAAGTCCTGGCGGGGATCAACTATTTGGGCGGCGGCCTGATTTTCCTGGCGGTGGTCCTGCCGGAACTCATCAAAACGCCGAAACAAACCGCCCCGTAACGGCGGAATTGCCCGCCTTGCCTATTGACAAGGCCAGCGGCTTCCCCGTATAATGATGGTATATGTCTGCATATCATGCAGGATACTTTCGTAAAGGAAACGAGGAATGTGAAAATGAAGAAGAAGTTGCTTGCCCTGTCCCTGGCCATGGTGATGGCCCTGGGCCTGGCCGCCTGCGGCACCCCCAGCGAGCCCGCCGAGGATGAGAACACCGACGCCGATGCCCCCGAAACCACCGCCACCGAGATCCAGGGCGTGGAGGACGGCGTGCTCACCGTGGGCATGGAGTGCTCCTATGCTCCCTACAACTGGACCCAGCAGGATGACTCCAACGACGCTGTGCCCATCGAGAACGTCCCCAACTCCTACGCCAACGGCTACGACGTGATGATCGCCAAGAAGATCTGCGAGGCCAACGGTTGGGAACTGAAGATCCAGGCCATTGAGTGGAACGGCCTCACCCCCGCCCTCCAGTCTGGCACCATCGACGCCGTCATCGCCGGCCAGTCCATGACCGACGAGCGTCTGGCCGAGGTGGACATGGCTGGTCCTTACTACTATGCTTCCATCGTCTGCCTGACCAAGGCCGACAGCGACGTGGCCGCTGCCAAGGGCATCTCTGAGCTCAAGGGCACCTGCACCGCCCAGACCGGCACCATCTGGTACACCACCTGCCTGCCCCAGGCAGCGGAAAAGGCTGACATCCAGATCCAGGCCGAGTCCGAAAGCGCCCCCGCTATGATCATGGCCGCGGAGAGCGGCACCGTGGACTTCGTCTGCACCGATATGCCCACCGCCATGGGCGCCGTGGCCGCTTACCCCGACCTGACCATCCTGGACTTCTCCGAGAATGCCGAGGATGACTTCAACGTCTCCGAGGGTGACATCAACATCGGCATCTCCGTCCTCAAGGGCAACACCGGCCTGAAGGACGCCATCGACAAGGTCCTCTCCACCATGACCGCCGAGGACTTCAACGCCCTCATGGAGGACGCCATCGCCGTTCAGCCTGCGATCTGATCTCAGCTGTTTCATACGTGATCACCCCTGCCGGTATCCGGCTCTGACCCCAGAGCCGGATATCGTTGCAGAGAGAGAAATTTTTCAAGAAAGGGGCGTATCTCCTGATGGACAAGCTCATCAAACTTGTGGAGGATATCGCCAAACTGTGGGCCAACTACGGCGGACTGGATGGACAGTACCTCATGGGCATCCGCCGCACCCTGATCCTGGCCGTGGCCGCCACCCTCATCGGCTGCCTCATCGGTCTGCTCTGCGGTATTTTGAACACCATCCCCTACAGCAAGCAGGACCCCCCCGTCAAGCGGTTTTTCCTCAAGCTCATCCGTGTGGTGATACGCATTTATGTAGAGGTGTTCCGAGGCACGCCCATGATCCTCCAAGCGGTGTTCATCTTCTACGGCATCCCCTATTTCACCGACACCCAGGTCTTCCAGGGCAACAGCGGGATGTGGCTGGCCGCCCTGCTGGTGGTCTCCATCAATACCGGGGCGTATATGGCCGAATCCGTCCGGGGCGGCATCATCTCCATTGACCCCGGCCAGACCGAGGGGGCCAAGGCCATCGGCATGACCCACGTCCAGACCATGACCAACGTCATCCTGCCCCAGGCCCTGCGCAACATCATCCCCCAGATCGGCAACAACTTCATCATCAACGTGAAGGATACCTCTGTGATGTTCGTCATCGGCTTCGTGGAGTTCTTCGGAGCCCATCGAAACATCGTCGGGGTGAATCTGCTCTACTTCCCCTCCGCCGCCATTGAAATGATCGGGTATCTGACCATGACCCTCATTGCCTCCTTCCTGCTGCGGCTGCTGGAGAAGAAGATGGACGGGGACGACAATTACGAGCTGGCCCAGGCGGATCAGCTGGTCATGGCCGCCGGGACCTATTCCCATCCCCGGAACCCGGAAAAGGCTCTGGAGCACAGCCTCATCAAGGACGAGGACCGGGAGCGGGTCCGTCAGGAGCAGAAGCAAGGCCGCACGAGAGGAGAGCGATGATATGTCAGACAGAGAAAACGTATTGCAGATCAACCACCTCTCCAAGTCCTTCGGCTCCCACGAGGTGCTGCGGGACATCGACTTCACCGTGCGCCGGGGGGACGTGACCTCCATCATCGGGGCCTCCGGCTCGGGGAAATCCACCCTGCTGCGCTGCGTCAACCTCCTGGAAACCCCCACCAAGGGAGAGATCCTCTTCCACGGGGAGGACGTGGCCGCCCGGGGGGTGAATCCCTCCGCCTACCGCTCCAAGGTGGGGATGGTGTTCCAATCCTTCAACCTGTTCAGCAACATGACCGTCTTGAAGAACTGCATGGTGGGCCAGACCAAGGTCTTGAAGCGCGGCGAGGCGGAAGCCCGGGAGAAGGCCCTGCACTTTTTGGATAAAGTGGGCATGGCGCCCTATATCAACGCCAAGCCCCGCCAGCTCTCCGGCGGACAGAAACAGCGGGTGGCCATTGCCCGGGCCCTGGCCATGGACCCGGAGGTCCTGCTGTTTGACGAACCCACTTCCGCCCTGGACCCGGAAATGGTGGGGGAAGTGCTCTCCGTCATGCGGGACCTGGCGGAGGAGGGCCTGACCATGCTGGTGGTCACCCACGAGATGGCCTTTGCCCGGGATGTTTCCAGTCATGTGGTCTTTATGCGCGACGGCGTGATCTGGGAAGAGGGCGGTCCGGATGCCCTTTTTGTCTCGCCGGAGCGTCCGGAAACCAAGGAATTCCTGTCCCGGTTTATGGGACGGTAACGCGGCATCCTGCCATAAGAAAAACGCCTCGGCTTGGCAAAAACCGAGGCGTTTTTCTTTTTCGGCTGGAATTGACAAGATAGCACGGGATGTGATATCCTATCCTTGCCCCTCAGCCAGAGGGGACAAGTGCGCTGTTACATAAAAGGCGGTTGGCCCACCATAACCCCAGCAAATACAGAAACGGGGGGAGGTGACGCGAATGGGAGATCGTTGGATGAAAGTCCTTCGCTTCGTGGTAAGTCTCGCCATTGCCTTCTTGGCCATGGTCCTTACCGCCCCTGGAGCTTGCTGACCGCTGGCTAGCCCCCAAACGGTCAGTTTTTTATAAACGATAACCTGGGCCGACTGCCTGTACAGCGCCTCCTTGCCTATAGTATACCGCCCCGGCTGGAAATGTCAAGCCTGGGGCGGTATTTTTGCGCTTCATTCAAACTGCCCGTTTAGAATAGTTCTCTGCGGTCACGACGGCCATGCAGGAAACGCCGGAGTTCCACATATTCAGGAAATACTGCATAATAGAGCACATAGTTCTTGATCGACACTTTCCGGATCTCATCCTTCATCGGGCGATTCGTCCAATAAAGTTCATGTGCATAGGGAGTCTCTTCCATGCAGCCGCCATTACCTCTTCATGAGAGAAACGCTGTGATGTCTCCGCCGCCTGAATTTCCGCCTCACGCAGCTTGTTGTAGATCTCATCCTCATATCGCGTTTCTTCGTAGCATTCCATGCTCATGACCACCAGCGCACCAACTCCGTTTTGGGTCAAAAACACGGGTTCCTTACTGCGGTGCGCCTCCTGTGTGATCTCTGCAAGATGATCGCTTAAATCTGAAATGGGTCGAATCCTCGGCATCGGGTCCCCCTCCTTTTTCAATAGTATATACACAACGAAGGAAAAGGTCAAGTGAACATTTTAGTGGGTATTGACAACATAACCTATTAAATTGTATACTCTTTTTATCAATGCACCTGTAAAGTGCGGATATGTAAAGAGATGTTGGTTGTCAACAAGAGGGGAGATTGGTAAAATGAAGCTCGAAGAAAAGTTACTGCGCTTGAGAAAGCAGCATGGCCTGTCTCAGCAGGAGATGGCGGATGAACTGGCGGTATCCCGGCAAACCATTTCTAAATGGGAGACCGGGATCACCATCCCATCATCAGAGAATTTGATTGGTATTGGGAAATTGCTCAACGTTCCAATCAATGTCCTTGTTGATGATTCGGCTTCGCTGGAGCCTCCGCCCGTATCTTCTACAGCAACAGAGCCGATGAAGACAGAAGACCAGAAAATCATAGGCCATGTCTTTCGATTCTCAAAGAAACTATGTTTTGCCTTTTGTATTCTATTATTCCTTATCGGTATTTTCCTTGGAACTCGCTTGCCTTTTTCCAATAGATGGACACGTGATGAAAGACAGCCCGATCCGATGGAGGAACTTGTAAAAGTTGAGGTAGATATTTCTCACGCAGACAGCTTTTCTACCGAACCACTCCAACCGTAATTTAGAAAGAGAGGTGCTTTCCCATGTTCTGTAAAAGTCGCTGGTACACTCCATTAGCAATTTTGCTTATTCTGTGTTTCCTATGTGTGCCAGCTATCGCCGTGATGGAGGACAGTGCAACCCCGATGGATGAGTTGGCCCGCGAAGCTGTCATAGATCCAAATTTTGTTTTGGATAGTCAGGATAACGCTCGGGTTAGCAGAAGTGTCAATATGCGTATTGCTGCAGAAAGGCTATCTGTATCTAGCGATAAATTCTCCTTAGAAGTCGGAGATACAGTCAGCTTCAACTGTGCCTACTCTCCTTCATCGGCTCACATTGATTATGGTGTGATTGCTCCAGATGGTTATTTCTACTGCTATAAAAATGTAACAGGAGGCCATCTCGACAACACAATACGAGTGAGCCAGAGAGGAACCTATTCTTTGGCTATTCGGAACAACTCAACATCGACAGTTAGTGTTTCTGGGTTTGTACATTATTAAGGAGGATTATTTATGCGGCACTACAAATTCTATGTGTCTATCTGCGCTCTTGTACTATGTTTTACAACGAGCATTCAGGTATTCGCTGTTTATCCAGATGAAAAAGTATCCAATTCTGATGAGGTGTTCTTTTCTGGTGATACCTATAGCCGCTGCGAAGAATTTGAGGATATTTATCTATCAGGTGATCAATATGTGATGAAAGTAACCACTCCTGAAGAAAACATCCTTATTCCAGTTGAAAAGGTAGCGGTTCCTTTTACAGATGATGTAGCTGCAAATGAGTTTATGAATCGAGACGATATTCCCCAAGAAGCAAAAGATAGTTTTCTCAAAAAATATCAATCTTACATTGCAGCACCTGAGTCTTATGATGTGATTCCAGCAATGATTTATTTTGAACCGGCAGTGGCAACTCGCTCTGGCTCTGGAACTCCTGATAAAATCATACACTATACACATACTAACGGCGCACCCATGATGACCTATCAATTTTTCTTTGTAAACTCAAGTACTGGCTGGAAAAATGTACAAAAAGGGACCTCGACAAAAGATAAGACTTCTGTTATATACAATATTTCATTGTCCATAGCATCATTGGGAAAAGTGAAAGTATTATCATATTTTTCTGCAGGGCAAACAATTCTAAGTGCTTTTCTCAGCTATTACGGCCTGACCACGAATTCTGTTACAGCAAATTCCCAGGACTACTTCCAAGCAAGACTTGTTTGGGATCAAACCGAGCAATATACGATGGCGGATCACGGGAATGGTTGGCAAACCGGTCTTGTAACCTATAAAATCACCATCAAAAAATTGGGGCAAGAGACGTACTTTGCAAAGACAAACAAGCCTCCTTATACAACAGATAGACTTTTTAATGAGGTTGTAAAATCTCCCCATTTTGATAATCCCTGGGCTACAGCATATGCAAGAGGTGATACTAACACATTATGGGAAAGCATCTCCTGGTCATGCGGCAATGTCAGTTATAGCTTTAACTAAAGATAGATGAGAATAAAAAACATATATCGTTTAGAATGCGTCTTGTGGGTCATTGTAGGATTTTCTCTGTTAATTGCTTATGTTTTTGAGAATGATATATTTCTGACAGTAAGTGTCCTTGCCTTAGTTACAATCCTTGTGATATGGATATTTTTCTGGAAATGTCCCCGCTGTGGAAAACACCTAGGAAGGGACATTGGCACCTACTGTAAAAACTGTGGGAACAAACTAGATACTTAATAGAAACGATCCTTGCCAGAGAATTTTCTAGGCAAGGATCGTTTGCGCCATATTCACAATGTGCTCAACCCTCCATCCAACACGTCCACCGTAAGCACCGTCCCCGCTAGAAGTCCTCAACGATACACCAAGTCTCCACCGCATTCGTCCCCTGCACAATCTCACGTAGCTCTGAAATGGGGCGGGTTTTCGGCCCAGACTTCCCCTTTTTTATATTATATAAAAAACAGAAATTCCTGAAAAATCATTGACAGGCCGGCCATTCGATGTTATACTTTATATAAAGACAAAAATCAAGGCCGTGGAAACACACGGTCTCCGCCACGCTCCGAAAGAGAGGTGCATCCCCATGAAACATCTGCAAACCCTGTACGCAATCACCACCACAACCCAGCTGCTCTTTCTTTTGATCACAATCGGTTGGTGCGCCCTATCCGACCAGGTTTCCATGTCCATTGTCGTTGGCGCCGCCGCCGGGGCTCTATTCTATGAGCGAAACGAAGCCGTCATGCGGGGTGCGCTCCGCCAGGTCATCCGCTGGGACCTGCTCTTCCTGGCCGTCAACTTGGTTGTCCTCATCACTCAGACGGTCCTGGTCCACTTCGCCTTGATCTCCTATCGTACCCTTGGCTCCTTGGCGGGCTTCATCGCCGCCACCGCAGGCGTTGCTGCATTGTTCAACAGCATCTCCGCAAGCAATGCGCCAGAACCAGGGCAATGACAAGACAAACTGTCCAACCCATCCCCCACCCATAGTATCCATGGATTATTTCCCCCTTATCCTTGCTATGTTCTGTTTCATATATGGTTTGCTTCGTTTGATTTTTCCAAACATACCCGACAAAGATTTAGAGAAAATCCCAAACATACATAAGCGGATACTATATTCTAAGCTTTGTGGCACTGTGTTGCTAATCGAGGGCTTTTGGCTGGTCGTGTTCTATATATTAAGTAGTTATGATATGCTACGCGATATTGTGATCCACCCAGCTTTCGGTTTCCTATATATTCTTTTTGTATTGCTACCGATAGGTATCCTCGTATATTTCAAACGCAAAATTTCAAAAAAGTCTTGACAGCCTCACCATTCCCGGAATCGGGCCCTTGCCTGGTACGGCACACGCCGCGTGGTTCTGATTGACCTGGTGCTGATCGCAGTGAACCTCACCACTGTGGCGGTGCAGACCTTCCTGCGCTATCAGCAGATGATCGCCTGGAACTACGATTTCTCAACTTTGCTGGGCTTCGTGGTCGCCACGATTGCCGTGGCCGCGCTGCTCAACTACGGGATCGGGACCGCTGAACCATCCACAGTATAATAAAACAACCGTCCGCAGGGAATCAATCCCCTGCGGACGGTCTTTTTCTATTACCGGACGATCAGCTCCCCGTCCTGCACATCCACCGTGAGCACCGTCCCCGGCTGGAGGTCCTCGGCGATGAGCTTGCGCCCCACCAAGGTCTCCACCGTGTGCTGGAGGAAGCGGCGCAGAGGCCGCGCCCCGTACAGCGGGTCGTATCCGTTCTCGATGACGTAGTCCTTGGCCCCCTGGGTCAAGACCACGCTGAGCTGCTTGTCCGCCAAACGGCGGTCCAGGTTTTTCAGCAAAAGGTCCACTATGGCCCGGATGTCCGCCTTGTTCAAAGGCTTGTAGCACACCACCTCGTCCAGGCGGTTCAGGAATTCCGGCCGGAAGGTGGCCTTCAGGAGCTGGTCCACCTGGACCTTGGCCTCGGGGGAAATCTCCCCCTTCTCGTCGATGCCCTCCAGCAGGTACTGGGACCCCAGGTTGGAGGTTAAGATCAAGATCGTATTCTTGAAATCCACGGTGCGCCCCTGGCTGTCGGTGATGCGTCCGTCGTCCAGGACCTGCAGCAAGATGTTGAACACATCCGGGTGGGCCTTCTCCACCTCGTCGAAGAGGATGACGGAATAGGGCTTGCGGCGCACCGCCTCGGTGAGCTGTCCGCCCTCCTCGTAGCCCACATAGCCCGGAGGGGCCCCGATGAGCCGAGAGACGGAAAACTTTTCCATATACTCCGACATATCGATCCGCACCAAGTTCCGCTCGGAGTCAAAGAGAGCCTGGGCCAAAGTCTTGGCCAGCTCCGTCTTCCCCACGCCTGTGGGCCCCAGGAAGAGGAAGGAGCCAATGGGTTTATCCGGGTCCGCGATGCCCGCCCGGCTGCGCAAAATCGCCTCGCTGACCAGACGCACCGCCTCCTCCTGGCCCACCACCCGCTGGTGGAGGATGTCCTCCAGGTGGAGCAGTTTTTCCCGCTCGCCCTCCATGAGCCGGGCCACCGGGATGCCCGTCCAGCGCTCGATGATCCGGGCGATCTCCTCCTCGGTGACCTTGTCCCGGAGGAGGGACCGGGCCTTGCCCTGGGCCGCCGTCTGCTCCTCGGCCTCCAGGGCGCGGCGCAGTTCGGGGATTTTTCCGTATTGCAGCTCCGCCGCCCGGTTCAAGTCGTACTCCCGCTGGGCCTGCTCTAGGGCCGCGTTGGCCGCTTCTAGGTCCGCCCGGAGCTGCTGAACCTTGCCGATGGCCCCCTTTTCGTTGTCCCACTGGGCCTTTTTGGCGTTGAATTCCTCCCGCATATCGGACAATTCCCTTTGTATCTCCGCCAAATGCTCCCGAGACAGGGCATCCGTCTCCTTTTTCAACGCCGCTTCCTCGATCTCGTGCTGGATGATCTTGCGCTGGATCACATCCAGCTCCGTAGGCATGGAGTCAATCTCTGTACGGATGAGGGCGCAGGCTTCGTCGATCAAGTCGATGGCCTTGTCCGGCAGGAAGCGGTCCGTGATGTAGCGGTTGGACAGGGTCGCCGCGGCGATGATGGCCCCGTCCTGGATCTTCACCCCGTGAAACACCTCGTACCGCTCCTTCAGCCCCCGGAGGATGGCCACCGTATCCTCCACCGTAGGCTCGCTGACCAGGACCGGCTGGAAGCGCCGCTCCAGCGCCGCGTCCTTTTCAATATACTGCCGGTATTCATTCAGGGTGGTGGCCCCGATGCAATGCAGCTCCCCCCGGGCCAGGAGGGGTTTTAGTAGGTTCCCGGCATCCATGGCGCCCTCCGTCTTGCCGGCGCCGACAATGGTATGCAGCTCATCAATGAAAAGAAGGATGCGCCCCTCAGAGCTTTTCACCTCGTTGAGCACCGCCTTGAGCCGCTCCTCGAACTCTCCCCGGTACTTGGCTCCCGCCACCAAGGCCCCCATATCCAAGGCAAAGATGGTCTTGTCCCGAAGGGAGGCGGGGACATCCCCCTTGACAATCCGTTGCGCCAACCCCTCCGCGATGGCGGTCTTGCCGACCCCCGGTTCCCCGATGAGGACCGGGTTGTTTTTCGTCTTGCGGGAGAGGATGCGGATGACGTTCCGGATCTCGTCGTCCCGGCCGATGACCGGGTCCAGCTTGTTCTCCCGGGCCCGTTCCACCAGGTCGGACCCGTACTTCTTCAAGGCATTGTACGTCTCCTCAGGGTTATCAGACGTCACCCGCTGACTCCCCCGAATGGAAGCCAGGGCCTGCAAGACCCCTTCTCTGGAGACGTTGTACTGTTGAAAGAGCCCTTTCAGCTCCCGCCCCGGCACATCCAGCAATCCCAGGAGAAGATGCTCCACCGACACATAGGCATCCTGCATCTCCCCGGCAGCCTTTTCCCCCCGGTTGAGGGCCTTCTCCGTCTCCCCAGAAATGTACACCTTCCCGGCCTCATGGCCGGAGCCGGAGACTTTGGGCTGGCGTTCCAGCAGCTCCTTTGCCGCCGCCATGAAGGAGGGGAGGGTCAGTCCCATGCCGGTGAGCAGTTGGGGAACCAGTCCATTCTCATCCTCCAGCAAAGCACAAAGCAGATGGATCTGCTCGATCTGAGGATTTCCATATTCCTGCGCCAAAGCCTGCGCGCTGCGAATGGCCTCAGCGGATTTTTGGGTCAGTTTCTCGGCATTCATGATAAAGCCCTCCTTTCAAAGGGGCAGTAAAAAAGGAAAAACGATAAAGTTTTCGTGCACCTTTTTCAAAAGGTGCCGGGGTGCAGGGGCAGCGCCCCTGCAAACGCGGCAGGGAGCAGGGAGGTATGGTACCTTCCACCGCCCCCTGCCAGTCAAGAAGAGAGGATCAAAAACGTGAAAACTTAGTTGATTGCAATCTGCCGGCGCTCCGGCTGTACCGGTACCTGCTTGGGCAGGGTCAGGGTCAGAATCCCATTCTCATAACTAGCCGTGATCGCCTTCTCATCAATCCCCGTGACATCGAAGGTCCGGGCGAAGGACCCATAACGGCGTTCCCGGCGGATATAGCTGCCGTCCTTGTCCTTCTGCTGGCTGTCCTCCTTGTGCTGGGCCTTGATGGTCAAAATATTGTCGTGCAGGTCCAGCTGGATGTCCTCCTTTTGGAAGCCAGGCAGCTCCGCCTCCAGGAGGAATTTCTCTCCCTGGTCCCGGATGTCTGTGCGGAAGGCGGGCAGGTTGGCGTTGGTGCTGCCGAAGAATTTTTTCTCGAAGTTGTCGAAAATATCGAACAGGTTGTCGTCTCTGCGCTCGAAAGGAATCATGCCAAACATTGTACTATCTCCTTTTTTATCGATTCGGCCCGGCGGATGCCGGGGAGTTGGTTGGATTTTGGCTTGCAGTCAGAACCGGGGAGTGCTGGACTCCTGCCCGGTTTCGCTGGCTCACGTCCCGACTACAGGGGGTATCTTACGATAGATTTATGAATATTCTTCGCTCTATTTGTGTCTATTCTGTAAACATTAGCACTCTAGGCAAGAGAGTGCTAATCCTGCCCGTCCTTGTCCAGGGAGGCTCTTTGTGCTATAATAAAGCGGCACAAGAACACAGGCAAGACTAGCATATCCGACGAATATACTTTTATCCACAACAGGTGGACGAGAAAAGAAAGGACACTCACATGGCAGGATTCTCTCAGCGGATGCTGGCCCTCGGTACCGCCAGCTCCGAGATCCGCGAAGCCTTCGCCTTCGCGCAGCAGCGTATCGCACAGGTTGGCCCCCAAAACGTGGAGGACTTCTCCCTGGGCAACCCCAGCGTCCCCGCCCCCCAGGCCGTCCGGGACGCCGCCCTGGCCCTCTTCCAGGACCTGGACCCCGTCCGGCTCCACGGCTACACCCCCGCCCAGGGAGACGCCGCCGTCCGGGCGGCGCTGGCGGCGGATCTGAACCGCCGCTTTCACACAAACTACAGCGGGGACGCCCTCTATCTGACCTGCGGCGCGGCGGGGGCGCTGTGCTGCGTGCTCTCAGCCCTGGGCTGTCCGGGGGATGAATTCCTCACCTTCGCCCCCTACTTCCCGGAATATCAGGTTTTCGTGGAGAGCGCAGAGGGGACGCTGGTCCCCGTTCCCGCCCGCCTGGAGGATTTCCAGATGGACCTGGAGGCCCTGGCCCAAGCCATCACCCCCAAGACCAAGGCGGTGCTCATCAACACCCCCAACAACCCCACCGGCGTGGTCTATCCCCAGGAGGACCTGCGGCGTCTGGGTCTGCTCCTCCAGGCGCGCAGCGCGGCCTATGGCCACACCATATACCTGATCTCCGACGAGCCCTACCGGGAGATCTGCTTTGCGGCTCCCCCCGCCTGGGTCCCGGACTGCTACCCCCACACCATCGTGTGTTATTCTTACAGCAAGTCCCTCTCCCTGCCGGGCCAGCGTCTGGGGTACATCCTGATCCCCCCGGAGCTGGAGGACGCTTCCCTGCTTTACGCCGCCGTGTGCGGGGCGGGGCGGGCCCTGGGCTACGTCTGCGCCCCCAGCTTATTTCAATTTGTGGTCGCGAAGTGCGCCGGGATCACCGCGGATCTCCAGTTATATAAGGAGAACCGCGACCTTCTCCTCCACGGTCTCCGGGAGATGGGGTATTCCTGCGCCCAGCCCGATGGGGCGTTTTATCTCTTCCCCCGGACGCCGGAGGCGGATGCCCGGGCGTTCTGTGCCCGGGCCCGGGCGCTGGATTTGATTTTGGTGCCTGGGGACAGCTTTGGCTGCGGCGGTCATGTCCGTATCTCCTACTGCGTCCCACCGGAGCAGATCCAACGGGCACTGCCGAAGTTCCGGCAGCTGGTGTGAGGGAGAGGACCGCCTGCCCCACCCACGCAGGATCATTCCCCCGGCGGCACCTTCCGGTAAACCTCTCCCGCCGCCGGTTCCCGGCCGCGCAGCGTGAATAACTCCTCTACCGTCACCAGCGCAAACCCGCGCCTTTGTAATTCATCCACGCATTCCAGGGCGGCGTCCACGGAGCTGCGGAAAATATCGTGCATCAGGATGATATCCCCATCCCGCACATCCTCCACAGCGGCCTTTACGATCCTTGCCACGTCCTCGTCCCGCCAATCCTCCGTATCCACGGACCAGCAGATGATGGGACCCCCGGCGCACTGCTTCACGGTCTCGTCCACAAAGCCGTAGGGCGGACGGAGCATAAAGTCCTGCTCCCCCACCAGTTCCACCAGCGCCGCCCGGCTCTTCTCCAGCTGACGGCTGACCTCCCCGGCCCCCAGCCCCCGCAGGGCCACATGGTCCCAGGTATGCAGGCCGATTTGGTGGCCCTCCTGGACCATGCGCTGGATCAGCTCCGGCCGGGTGGCGATCTGCTTGCCGATGACGAAGAAGGTGGCCTTCGCCTCCCGCTCTTTCAGTCCGTCCAGCAGCACCCGGGTGGTTCCCGGCCACGGTCCGTCGTCAAAGGTCAGGGCCACATAGCCTGCGGTTCCCACGGCCCCTGCTGGGACCGCGCCCTGACTGTCCCACAAAAACACCCCGATACACAGCGCCACTCCCCCAAGGAAATACAGCACCACACGTTTCACACAGACACCCCCTTCATCAACTCAGGCTTACTATGCCCAAAAAGGGGAAGGATTACTTGATAGGAGGCACATTATGAAAAAAATCGTCGGCGTCGCCATCCTCGCGGCCCTCTTGCTCTTCCTGATCCCTATGGGGCTGCGCCAGGACCGCCAGGTCCAGGAGGAAACCCCCGTCCCTACCCAGCTCCCCGACAGCGGCCACACCTTGAACATCCTCACCGACAGCGGCGTGGAGGCAATGGATCTGAACCAGTACCTCTGGGGCGTGGTGGCGGCAGAAATGCCCGCTTCCTTTGAACAGGAAGCCCTCCGGGCCCAGGCCGTGGCCGCTCGGACCTACGCCCTGCACAAGGCCGGCGGCGCGGTGAACCACCCGGAGGCGGATCTGTGCACCAACTACGCCTGCTGTCAGGCGTGGATCTCCCAAGAGTCCGCCAGGAACAACTGGGGGGAGAACGCCGACGCCTATGTCCAGAAAATCACCCAGGCGGTGGCCTCCACCAACGGGGAGGTCATCCTCTACGACGGGGCCCTCATCTCCGCGGTGTTCCACTCCTCCTCCGGGGCGGGCACCCAGGACGCCGTGGAGGTCTGGGGCAACGATGTGCCCTACCTCCACAGCGTCACCTCCCCCGAGGGGGAGGAAGTCCCCAACTACCGCAGTGAAGTCACCATGACCCCCCAGGAGTTCAAGGACACCTTCCTCAAGGCCAAGCCCGAAGCCGTCTTTGAGGGGGAGGACCCCGCCGCCTGGATCGGTGAGACCGTCAACACCGAGGCCGGCAGCGTCCACAGCATCACCATCGGCGGCGTCTCCGTCTCCGGGGCCCAGGCCCGGCAGATCTTCTCCCTGCGCTCCGCCGCCTTCACCCTCACCGCCGCGCCGGAGCAGATGACCTTTTCCGTGGTGGGCTTCGGCCACGGGGTGGGGATGAGCCAGTACGGGGCCAACGCCATGGCCGCCTCCGGCAGCGGCTATGTGGAGATCCTCACCCACTATTACACCGGCGTGCATGTGGAAAACTGCCCGGAAATGTACTATCCCAAGCACGAATCGGTACAAAACGGTTGATAGCGCGGTGCAAAACGTTGATAACGTTCCTAGGAGGTTGATACGTTTTTGTAACCACCCTGTAAAACCTCCGTCATTTTTACATGGGATTTTCCCCTTTGTGCGTTCTGACCAAGGGGTTTTTGGAAGAAATTTCATGGAAACGGTAGGAACTGGAACCCATAGCCAGACCCAAACACCAACAGCCGCAAGGTTTTTGCACATTATGAACAGAGTTGTCCACAATTCGGGACTGTAATCCACAGCATACCAAAGGATGTCAAAAATGAATGTCAAGAGAAAAAGCACTGGTGTAATCGCCAAAATTCACCGAAGGGAGGCCGGACCATGTCCCAGCTGATCGCGGCCATCGCCACGCCCCCCGGAAGCGGCGGGGTGGGCATCCTCCGCCTCTCCGGACCGGGGGCCATCCCGGCGGCTTCGGCGCTCTTCCGGCCCTTGAGCGGCCCCCCTCTCTCCGCCGCCAGGGACCGGCAGCTGGTCTATGGGACCCTCTTCGATGCCCAGGGCCAGCCCCTGGACCAGGTCCTGGCCTTCGTCAGCCGCGCCCCCCACAGCTACACCGGGGAGGACACGGCGGAGCTGCACTGCCACGGCTCCCCCATGGTCCTCTCCCTGGCCCTGGAGGCCCTGTACGCCCAGGGGGCCCGGGGGGCCCTGCCGGGGGAGTTCACCCAGCGGGCCTTCCTCAACGGCAAGCTGGACCTCACCCAGGCAGAGGCGGTGATCGACCTCATCGACGCCGAGACCCCCGGCGCCGCCCGCTCCGCCGCCGCCCAGCTGGAGGGGGCCTTATCCCGCCGGGTGGGGGGGATCTATGACGCTCTGGTGGACCTCTCCGCCCACTTCCACGCCGTCCTGGACTACCCCGACGAGGAGCTGGACCCCTTGCGCAGCGAGACCATCGCCGCCGCCCTGGACACCGCCCTCCGGGATACCGACGCCCTGCTGGCCAGCTATCAGCGGGGCCGGCAGCTGGTCCACGGGGTCCCGGCGGCGATCCTGGGCCGGCCCAACGTGGGCAAGTCCTCCCTGCTCAACGCCCTGGCAGGGTATGAACGGGCCATCGTCACGGGATGCCCCGGCACCACCCGGGACACCATCGAGGCCCGGGTCACCCTGGGGGGCGTTTTGCTGAAGCTGACGGACACCGCCGGCGTCCGGGACACCCAGGACGAGGCAGAGCGCCTGGGCGTGGAGCGCAGCCGCGCCGCCGCCCGGGAGGCAGAGCTGGTCCTCCTGGTCCTGGACGCCTCCCAGCCCCTCACCGACGAGGACCGGGCGGTCATGGCCCTGGCCCGTCAGGCCCCCCACTGCATCGCCATCCTGAACAAGGCGGACCTGCCCGCCGTGTTGGACCAGGACGTGTTGGACTTCGCCCCCCTGTGCCGCCTCAGCGCCCGCAGCGGCGAGGGGCTTGCCCAGCTGGCGGAGCTCACCGCCCGCTGCTTCCCCCCCGGCGCCGCTCGCCCCGGCTCCCTGCTCACCAACCCCCGGCAGTACGACGCCGCCGCCCGGGCCAAGGCGGATTTGCTCCGGGCCCAGGAGGGCCTTTCCGCCGGCCTCCCCCCGGACCTTCTCCTCTCCGACGTGGAGCAGGCCCTGGAAGCCCTGGGGGAGCTCACCGGCGCCAGCGTCCGGGAGGACATCACCGCCCGGATCTTCTCCCGCTTCTGCGTGGGAAAATGACCCTTCCGCCCCCTTCTCCCGGCAAATTTCCCCCCGGTATCGAAAAAGCGTTGACAGGGGAATTTTTGGTTATTATAATGGTAGCGAAACAGGGCACCGCATCCCGCCCCTCGCGGGAACTTCCCCGCGGTGTGCGCACCATGTTCAACCGCATACAGCTCGGATGATGGGACCGGGAGAGACCGTAATCATACGGAGCCGAAGGGGCCGCAAAAACTCTCAGGCAAAAGGACCGGTTTCGGACGAAACTCCGGAAAGCGATACACGCACCGACGAGGCAATCCGCAGCGGCGGAGAATCTTTCAGGTCAGATCACGGAGGCACGGTATTTGGACCCCATCCAAATATGGTGTCTCTGTCTTTTTCCCAAACCACTTGCCCCAGGCAAGAAACAAAGGAGCGTATCGTGATGGAACGGAAAACCCCTCTCTATGATCTCCATGTCGCCGAGGGCGGCAAGATCGTCCCCTTCGCCGGCTACCTGCTGCCCGTTCAGTACGGCACCGGCGTCATCCAAGAGCACATGGCGGTGCGGCAGAAGGCCGGGCTCTTCGATGTCTCCCACATGGGGGAGATCCTCTTCACCGGGCCCACCGCCCTGGACAGCCTGAACCACCTGCTCACCAACGATTACCGCAATATGCCCGTGAACAAGGTCCGCTACGGCGTGATGTGCAACGCCCAGGGCGGGACCATCGACGACTTGGTGGTCTACAAGTTCGGGGAGGAGTCCTATCTCGCGGTGGTCAACGCCGCCAACCGGGAGAAGGATTACGCCCATATGGCCGCCAACGTCCTGGAGGGCACCCAGTGCCGGGACATCTCCGACACCGTGGCCCAGCTGGCCCTGCAGGGCCCCAAGGCCCCGGCGATTTTGAAAAAACTCCTGCCGGAGGACCAGATCCCCAAGGGATATTACACCGCCCTGCCCAACGTAGACCTGCAGGGGATCAAGTGCTTGATCTCCCGCACCGGCTACACCGGGGAGCTGGGGTATGAGATCTACACCTCCAACGAGGACGCGCCCAAGCTCTGGAAGCTCCTCCGGGAGGCCGGGGAAGAATTCGGCCTCATCCCCTGCGGTCTGGGCGCTCGGGACACCCTGCGTCTGGAAGCCGCCATGCCCCTGTACGGCCACGAGATGGACGAGACCATCACCCCCCTGGAGGCCGGCCTGGACTTCGGCGTGAAGCTGGACAAGGCGGCGTTTATCGGAAAGGACGCCCTGGTCACCGCTGGGACGCCCCAGCGGGTCCGGGTGGGCCTGGCGGTCACCGGGCGGGGCATCGTCCGGGAGGCCCAGGAGGTGTTTGCCAACGGCGAGAAGATCGGCGTGACCACCTCCGGCACCCACTGCCCCTATCTGGGAAAAGCCGTGGCCATGGCTTTGGTGGATGTCCGGCACAGCGCCGCGGAAACCGAGGTGGAGGTGGATGTCCGGGGCCGTAAGGTCGCCGCAAAGATCATCCCTCTGCCCTTTTATACGCGAAGCAAGTAACGCCCCCCTTTGCGGGGCGGAATGAATAAAACCATTATCAAAACTGGAGGAACCGATCATGTCTAACATCCCCGCCGAACTGAAGTACAGCAAATCCCACGAGTGGATCAAGGAAGAGGACGGTGTCTTTACCATCGGCCTGACCGACTACGCCCAGAGCGCCCTGGGCGACATCGTCTTCATCAACCTGCCCGAGGAGGGCGAGAGCGTCTGCGCCGGGGACACCTTCTCCGACGTGGAATCCGTCAAGGCCGTCTCCGACGTCTTCTCCCCCGTCACCGGCACCATCTGCGCCGTCAACGAGGCCCTTTTGGACGATCCCGCCCAGGTCAACGAGGCCCCCTATGAGGCCTGGCTGATCCAGGTCCGGGACGTCACCGCCACGGAAGACCTCCTGGATGCCGAGGGCTACGCCGCCGTGGTGGCCGCAGAGGAGGCATAAGATGGGCCGCTACCTTCCCGCCACAGGGGACGAGCGCCAAGCCATGCTCCAGGCCATCGGTCTGGAGGATACCCGGCAGCTCTTCGACGTGATCCCGGAGGCGGTCCGGCTGAACCGCCTGGACCTGCCCGAAGGGCTCAGCGAGCTGGAACTGGGGCGGAAGATGGCCGCCCTGGCCGGAAAGAACCGGGTTTTTGAAAAAGTTTTCCGGGGCGCCGGGGCTTATCGCCACTATATCCCCTCCATCGTCAAGACGGTGACCTCCAAGGAGGAATTCCTCACCGCCTACACCCCCTACCAGGCGGAGATCAGCCAGGGGGTGCTGCAATCCATCTTTGAGTATCAGACCCAGATCTGCGAGCTGACGGGGATGGATGTCTCCAACGCCTCCGTCTATGACGGGGCCACTGCGGCGGCGGAAGCGGTCTTTATGTGTCAGGAGCGAAAGCGCAGCGGCGTGATCGTCTCCGGCGCGGCGGACCCCCAGACCCTGTCGGTGATCCAGACCTACTGCGAGAGCCGCTCGGTGCCGGTCACGGTCCTGCCGGCGGACGGCTGCGCCACCGACCCCGCCGCCCTCCAGGCGGTGCTGGGCCAGAGCACCGCCGCCGTCTATGTCCAAAGCCCCAACTATTACGGCGTCCTAGAGGACGTGGAGACCCTCACCGCCGCCGCCCACGAGGCGGGGGCCAAGGTCATCCTGGGGGTGAATCCCATCTCCCTGGGCCTGCTGAAAACTCCGGGGGAGTACGGCGTGGACATCGCCGTGGGCGAGGGACAGCCTTTGGGGATGCCCCTGTCCTTCGGCGGACCCTACCTGGGCTTTATGGCCTGTAAGCAGGCCATGATGCGCAAGCTGCCCGGACGGATCGCAGGCGAGACCCGGGACGCCCAGGGCCGGCGCTGCTTCGTCCTGACCCTGCAGGCCCGGGAGCAGCACATCCGCCGGGAGAAGGCGTCCTCCAACATCTGCTCCAACCAGGCCCTGTGCGCCATGACGGCGTCGGTGTACCTGGCCGCCATGGGTCCCCGGGGCCTGCGGCAGGCGGCGCAGCTGTGCGCCGCCCACGCCCACTATCTGGCCGGGGAACTGGCCAAGCTGGGCTTCTCTCTGCGCAGCGGCGCAAAACCCTTCTTTCATGAATTTCTCACCGACTGCCCCACGGCGCCGGAAACCCTCTGTGCCGCCCTGGAGGAACGGGGCATTTTGGGCGGTCTGCCGGTGGACGGCGGTCTGCTGTGGTGCTGCACGGAGCTGAACACCAAGGCAGAGATGGACGAGCTGATCTCTGTCCTCAAGGAGGTGCTGGGAAAATGAAACTGCTGTTTGAACGCAGCCGCAGCGGCCGGGGCAGCGATTTGCTGCCGGCCTGTGATGTCCCCGCCGTCTCCTTTGACGAGACCCTGCTGCGGGGCACCGCCCCCCGTCTGCCGGAGATCGCGGAGGTAGACCTGGGGCGGCATTACACCGAGCTGGCCAAGCAGACCCACGGGGTCAACGACGGCTTCTATCCCCTGGGCTCTTGCACCATGAAGTATAACCCCCGGGTGAACGAGGAGGCCGCGGCCCTGCCGGGCTTCACCCAGCTGCACCCCCTGCAGCCTTTGGAGAGCGTTCAGGGGGCCTTGGAGGTCCTGCACACGGCGGAAAAACTCCTCTGTGAGATCACCGGCATGGACGGGATGTCCTTCCAGCCTGCCGCCGGGGCCCATGGGGAGTACACCGGCCTGCTGCTGATCCGCAAGTACCACCAATCCCGGGGCGACAGCGCCCGGACCAAGATCCTGGTCCCGGACTCCGCCCACGGCACCAACCCGGCCTCCGCCGCCATGGCGGGTTTCCAGGTGGTGTCCGTCCCCTCCAACAACATGGGCGGGGTGGACCTGGACGCTTTGCGCCGTGCCGCGGGTCCGGATACCGCCGGACTGATGCTCACCAACCCCAACACCGTTGGCCTCTTCGACGCCAACATTTTGGAGATCACCCGGATCGTCCACGAAGCGGGGGGCCTGTGCTACTACGACGGGGCCAACCTCAACGCCATCATGGGCCAGGCGCGGCCTGGGGACATGGGCTTTGACTGCGTCCATCTGAACCTCCACAAAACCTTCTCCACCCCCCACGGCGGCGGCGGACCGGGCAGCGGCCCGGTGGGCTGCAAGGCCGCGCTGGAGCCCTTCCTCCCCGCGCCCAGGGTACGGGAGACGGAGGGAGGGTATACCCTGTATACCCCGGAGGAGACCATGGGACAGGTGCGCAGCTTTTACGGCAACTTCCTGGTGGTGGTGAAGGCCCTGGCCTATCTGCTGACCTTGGGCCGGGAGGGCATCCCGGAGGCTTCCGCCGGGGCGGTGCTCAACGCCAACTATCTGATGCGGAAGCTGGCGGGGGCTTATACCATGTCCTACGACACCCCCTGTATGCACGAGTTCGTCATGACCCTGGAGGGCCTAGCCCACGACAGCGGCGTCACCGCCATGGACGTGGCCAAGCGGCTTTTAGATTTCGGCATCCATCCCCCCACCATGTACTTCCCCCTCATCGTCCATGAGGCCCTCATGGTGGAACCCACGGAGACGGAGAGCCCGGAGACCTTGGATCAGGCGGCGGAGGTCTTTTTGAAGATCTTGGAGGAGGCCAAGGCGGACCCCGAGGGGCTGCATCAGGCTCCCCATCACTGCCCCATCGGACGGCCCGACGAGGTCACCGCCGCCCGGAACCCCATCCTGCGCTATCACTTTGAAGGATGATCCAGGAACTTTTGTGCTTAAAAACCCGGGACACCGATCCCCGGCATAACCTGGCCTTGGAGGCGTACCTGCTGGAGCGGGTACGCCCTGGTCAGTGTATCCTCTATTTGTGGCAGAACCAGCGCACCGTGGTCATCGGGCGCAACCAGCACGCCCAGAGCGAGTGCCGCGTCCAAGCTTTGGAGGCCGACGGCGGGCGGCTGGTCCGGCGTTTGTCCGGGGGCGGGGCGGTTTACCACGATTTGGGGAATTTGAATTTTACCTTCCTGACCGTTCGGGAAGACTACGACGTGGAAAAGCAGACCGAAGCCATCCTCCAGGCGGTGCGCTCCCTCGGCGTCCCCGCAGAGCGCAACGGACGCAACGATCTGACCGCTCAGGGGGGCAAGTTCTCCGGCCATGCCTACTATCGCAGCGGGGCGCGGTGTTACCACCACGGGACCCTGATGGTCTCGGTGGACTTGGCCCCTTTGGAGCGGTATTTGAATGTCTCGCCCCTGAAGCTCCAGGCCAAGGGGGTGGCGTCGGTGCGCTCCCGGGTGGTGAACCTGCGGGACTTTTGTCCGGATTTGACCATAGACGCCCTTTGTGAGGCTCTGGCGACGGCTTTTTCGTCGGCCTATGGCCTGCCGGTGCGGACGCTCACCGAGGCGGAGCTGGACCAGGACGCCCTGGGGAAGGGCATCGCCCGGTTTTCCGACCCGGCCTGGATCTATGGGGACACCCGTCCCCTGGACGTGAGCCGGGAGGCGCTGTTCCCCTGGGGGCTGCTGCGTCTGGACTACAGTCTGGAGGGGGAGGTCATCACCCAGGCGGCGGTGTGGTCCGACGCCCTGGAGACGGAATATTTGACCCGGGTCCCGGAGGCCCTGGAGGGCTGTCCCCGGCAGCGGGAGGCGGTGCGGCAGCGCCTATCCGCCCTGCCCGACGCCCGGGAGGATACCTTGGAGGGCATTTTGGCCCTTCTGATGGAGGAATGAACCATGCAATTTGATCTTGCTATCATCGGCGGAGGACCGGGCGGCTACACCGCGGCGGAGAAGGCGGCTCAGTCGGGGCTGCAGGTGGTCCTGTTTGAACAGGAAGACCTGGGCGGCACCTGCCTCAACCGGGGCTGTATGCCCACCAAGGCCCTGCTGCACAGCGCGGAGACCTTCGCCGCTCTGGGGAAGGCGGAGGCTTTGGGCATCCAGGCCCAGGGCATTTCCTATGATTTTGCAGCCATGCACCGGCGCAAGGACACCGTGGTGGAGACCCTGCGCCAGGGCGTGGAGAAACTCATGAAGGCCAACAAAATCACCGTGGTGCGGGGACAGGCCTGCATCCAGGAGGCGGGTCTGGTCACCTGTCAGGGAGAGCGCTACGAGGTGAAAGATATTATCATCGCCACCGGCTCCCAGGTCTCCTATCCCCCCATCCCGGGGATCGACCTGCCCGGGGTTTGGAACAGCCGGGATATTTTAGAGGGGGGCGGACAGGACTTCACCTCCCTGGTCATCATCGGCGGCGGGGTGGTTGGCGTGGAGTGCGCCACCCTCTATCGCTGCCTGGGCTGCGAAGTGACGGTGCTGGAGGCGGCGGACCACATTCTGCCCTTCATGGACAAAGAGATCGCCCAGCGCCTGACCATGATCCTGAAGAAGCAGGGGGTCAGCGTGGAGGCCAAGGCCAGCGTCCAGAAGATCCAGGGGACCCCCGGCGAGATGCGCGTCACCTATGTGGACAAGAAGGGCGCGGAGCACACCGTCACCGCCCAAGGCGTTTTGGCGGCGGCGGGGCGGAAGGCGAACCTTGACGGCCTCTTTGGGCCGGACTTCACCCTGGAGCTGGAGCGGGGGGCCATCGTCGGTGACGCGGACGGGCGGACCAGCGTCCCCCACATCTATGTCATTGGGGACGCCAAGGCCCGGAATATCCAGCTGGCCCATGTGGCCAGCGCCCAGGGGGAGAACGCCGTGGCCGTGATCCTGGGGAAGAAGCCGCCCCTGGACATGAGCGTGGTCCCCAGCTGTGTGTACACGGACCCGGAAATCGCCTCTGTGGGCCTCACCGAAGAGGGGGCCAAGGCGGCGGAGGTCCCGGTCAAGACCGGGAAGTATCTCACCGGGGCCAACGGAAAGTGCCTGATCGAGGGAACGGAAAGCGGATATGTGAAGCTGGTGACCCATCGGGACAGCGGGAAGCTCCTGGGGGCGCAGCTGGTCTGCCCCCGGGCCACCGACATGGTGGGGGAGCTGGCCTTAGCCATCCAGAAGGGCCTGACGGCGGAGGATCTGGCGGAAGTGATCCACCCCCACCCCACCTTCAGCGAGATGCTCTTCGGCGCGGCTGAGGGGTTCCGGCAGGGTTGAACCGCCTGCTTGGCCGGGAGGTCTGTCCCGGGGTTTGGCACTTTGAGGAGGACTACCGGGTTTATTGCACCCTGGTGCGCGGGCGAGACCGGGCCATTCTCTGGGATACCGGGCAGGGGAAGCGGGACCTGGCGGCGTGGGTGGCGGCGCAGTCATCCTGTTTGGTGATGAACAGTCACGGGCACAGCGACCACATCGGCGGGAATTTCCGCTTTCCTCTGGTGTACGCCCATCCCCTGGACTGGCCGCTGATGGAGGCCCACGCCCGGATGATGGGGCAGACCTGTACCCTGGCCCCCCTGGAGCCGGGGGATGTATTCGACTTAGGCGGACGGCGTGTCAAGATCGTTTCTCTCGCGGGGCACACCCGTGGCTCAGTGGGACTGCTGCTGGAGCGGGAGCGTCTGCTGCTGGCGGGGGATGGGCTGAATCCAACGCTTCTTTTGCTGGGGCAGGAGGCGGCATCTTTCGCCCAGCTGCGGGAGACCCTGGAGGCCGTGGAGCGGCTGCCCTTTGACCGCTATCTTTTCAGTCATGGTCCGGGGCTGCTGGGGAAGGCCCAGGTGGGGCTGCATCTGCGGCATTTGGATGCGCTGCAGCCCATCCCACGGCCCGGGCCTCATGGCTCCGGGGCGTTTCGGAGTTTATATCAGGGAGAGGCAGGACGCTCTGTGTTCTTCTTTGACCGCAGTTTATTGGAAGGCGCCGTGTGAAAAAGCACGGTGCCTTCGTGGCATAGCAAAGGGGACCGCGCCAGCGGTCCCCTTCAAACTTCCAAAGAAATCCCGGATATGTCAAAAAGAAACACCTCAAAACCGAAGTTTCGAGGTGTTTCTGGAGCTGCTGGGCGGATTTGAACCGCCGACCTCATCCTTACCAAGGATGCGCTCTACCGACTGAGCTACAGCAGCGAATATGGCGACGCGGAAGGGACTTGAACCCTCGACCTCCGGCGTGACAGGCCGGCGTTCTAACCAACTGA
>JAAWAE010000032.1 GCA_022792035.1 Ruminiclostridium sp.
ACGACTGCATCAACGAGATGGAATCCGCCATGAAGGGGATGCTCTCTCCCAAGTTCAAGGAAGTGGCCTTGGGCAGCGTGGAGGTCCGGGAGGTCTACAAGATCACCGGCGTGGGCATCGTGGCCGGGTGCTACGTCACCGAGGGCAAGATCCTGCGCTCTGCCCAGCTGCGTCTGGTGCGGGACGGCATCGTGATCCACGAGGGCAACGTGGCCTCCCTCCATCGCTTCAAGGACTCGGTGAAGGAAGTGGCCCAGGGCTACGAGTGCGGCATCAGCATTGAGAAATACAGCGACATCAAGGTAGGCGACGTCATCGAAGCCTTCGTGATGGAGCAGATCGAGGTGTGAGCCTATGGCCTCTAACCGTATCGGCCGCATCAACGAGGAGATCCAGCGGGAGCTGAGCGACCTGCTGCGTTCCCTGAAAGACCCCCGCATCCGGGGCCTGGTGTCCATCATCCGGGTGGACACCACCCCTGACCTGCACTATGCGAAAGTTTACGTCAGCGTCCTGAACAAGCAGGACACCCGAGACGTGATGCGCGGCCTGCGCTCCGCCGGGGGCTATCTGCGCCGGGAGCTGGGCCGGGCCCTCTCCCTGCGCCACACCCCGGAGCTGCTCTTCCAGGAGGACGACTCCATCGACCAGGGGGCCCATATCTTACAGATTTTGAACGAGATCGAGAAAAAGGAGGCCGGGACGGACCATGACTGATCGAGAAGCCGCCCAGCTCCTGGCAGGTCTGGAGGACGTGCTCCTGCTCACCCACCGCCGCCCCGACGGGGACACCATCGGCTGTGCCGTCTCCCTGTGCCTCGCCCTGCGGCAGCTGGGCAAGCGCGCCCATGTCCTGCCCAACGAGGATGCCCACCACCTCTTCGACCCCTATTTTGAAGGGGTTCTGGCCCCGGAGGATTTCCTCCCCCAAGCCGTGGTCAGCGTGGACACCGCCTCCCTGGGGATGCTCCCCAAGAGCGCCAAACCCTATCAGGACAAGATCGTCCTCTCTCTGGACCACCACGGCTCCAACGAGCGGTACGCGAAGCACAACTGCGTGGACCCCAGCTGCGCCGCCTGCGGTGAGCTGCTGTTTCGCGTCTTCCAGCACCTGGACCTGACCCTGACCCCGGAGATCGCCCTGCCGCTGTATATGGCCGTGGCGACGGATACCGGCTGTTTCGTCTACTCCAACACCACCCCCCAGACCCATCGGGTGGCCGCCGCCCTCATGGAGACGGGCCTTGACGCCCAGTGGGTGAACAAGCGGCACTTCCGGGTGAAGAGCCGCAAGCGGGTGTGCATCGAAAACCGTCTGGTGGAGGAGATGGACCTCTACGACCAGGGCACCCTGGCCTTTGCCTATGTGACCCAGGCCCTGGTCCGGGAATTCCAGGCCACGGAGGAGGATTTGGATGACATCTCCTCCTTCATCGGCCTGCTCTCCGGGGTGGTGCACTCCGTGACGGTGAAGGAGCTGAAGGAGGGGGGCTGCAAGGTCTCCCTGCGCACCGACGCCAAGCGCCTCAACGCCTCTGACGTCTGCGCCCGTTTCGGCGGGGGCGGGCATCCGGCGGCGGCGGGGTGCATGATCCCCGGGACCCCGAAGCAGGTCCGGGACGCTCTGCTGGAGGCCATTGAGGCGGTGCGCCATGGCTAACGGCATCCTCATTATCGACAAACCGGCGGACTGGACCTCCCACGACGTGGTGGCCAAGCTCCGGGGCATCCTCCACGAGCGGCGCATCGGCCACGCGGGGACCTTGGACCCCATGGCCACGGGGGTGCTTCCCGTGTTCGTGGGCCGGGCCACCCGGGCGGTGGAGTTCGCCGCGGAGCGGGAGAAAGAGTATATCGCCACCCTGAGTCTGGGCATGACGACGGATACCCAGGACAGCACCGGGGCCCTCCTCACCACCCACGAGGTCACCGCATCCCGGCAGGACGTGGAGGCGGTCCTGGGGCAGTTCCGGGGGGAGATCTTGCAGATCCCGCCCATGTACTCCGCCATCAAGCGCCAGGGCCAGAAGCTCTACGAGCTGGCCCGCCGGGGCCAGGAGGTGGAGCGGGACCCCCGTCCCATCACCATTTACGAATTGGAACTTCTGGAGCAGCTCTCCCCGGCGGACTACCGCCTGCGGGTACTTTGCTCCAAGGGGACCTATGTGCGCACCCTCTGCCACGACATCGGACAGGCCCTGGGCTGCGGCGGCTGTCTCTCCGCGCTGCGGCGGACCCGCTCGGCGGGCTTTGCTCTGGAGGATGCCGTCACCCTGGAGCAGGCGGCAGCGGCAGAGGACCCCGCCTCCCTCCTGCTGCCTGTGGACGCCTACTTCTCCGATACGCCCATCCTCCTGCTGACGGACGCCAAGGCGGAGAAACGGCTGCGCAACGGCAACCCCGTTCCCATGGACGGTCCCGACGAGACCTTTCGGGTCTACAGCGCCGGGCAGGAGTTTCTGGCCCTGGCCCGGCGCTCGGCGGGCCGTTTGACAACCATCAAGAGCTTTTTCGAGGTGTAATGCTTTGGACAAACAAAAACGAGTGATCGCGCTGGGGTTCTTCGACGGCGTACACAAAGGCCACGGGGCGCTGCTGCGCCGGACCGTGGAGGCAGCCAAAGCCGCCGGCGCCGTCCCCTCCGCCTTTACCTTTGACCCCCACCCCCAGGACGTGATCCTAGGCAAGCCCACGCCCCTGCTCACCTCCCCGGAGGACCGGGCGGACCTGATGCGCCGGTACTATGGCATCCAGGACGTCATCGTACAGCCCTTCACGCCGGCGTTCATGCGTCAGCCCTGGCGGACCTTTTTGGAGGAGACCATGGTCCGGGACCACGGCGCGGTGCATCTGGTGGCGGGGCACGATTACCATTTCGGCTACAAGGGCGAGGGCAATCCCCAGCGTTTGCAGGAAGCCTGCCGGGAGCTGGGCATCGGCTGCGACATCATCCCCAAGGTGGAACAGGACAGCATCACCGTCTCCTCCACCTATATCCGCTCGCTGGTGGCCCAGGGGGAGATCCAGCTGGCCAACGCGTTTTTGGGGCATCCCTATACCCTCAGCGACCACGTCTCCCACGGTCAGAAGCTGGGGACCACCCTGGGCTTTCCCACGGTGAATTTGAAGCTGGGGAAGAATGTCCTGGCCCCGGCCAAGGGGGTTTATGCCACCAAGGTCCGGCTGGAGAACGGGGAGGAGCACATCGCCGTGACCAACGTGGGCAACCGGCCCACTGTGGACGACGGCTTAGAGCTGACCATCGAAGGCTTCATCCTGGATTTCCATGGGGACCTTTACGGGCAGAAGATCCAGATGGAGTTTTATGAATATCTGCGGGAGGAGCGCAAATTCCCCAGCTTTGACGCCCTGAAGGCGGAGATCGCCCGCAATGTGGAGCAGACCCGGGCTTTTTTTGCCGGGGAGGGCTGATGTCTTCCCACAGTCATAAAGAGGACCTCAAAAGACGGATGTGTGTCTTTTGAGGTCCCCTTTTTCTCTTCTGGATAGAGAAAGCAGACAGCCGAAGCTGCCTGCTTTTTTGTGCAGAAATAGGTGGGGCGACACTCCCACATCTCCAACTAGGGCGACGGCTGCCCGTTCCGTCCTCCATTCCTGCTGGGTTCACTATATGTACTCTATGATTTTATTATACAGGATCGGTCGATAAAATCAAGTCTTTTTTAGCGTCCCTTTTTCGATGTAGTTTTTCACTCTTCGAGGATTCAGTACATAGAGCGATCTGGCGTAAAATCGTGCCGACTTGGCAAGACGAACTGCAACTTTCACATAGTCCCCATCCCGAAAAAACTCTTTTACATATTCGATGGAACCATCTGAGGGATTTTGCCCAACGTAATCCGGTGCAGCAAGAATGTCGGACATCGTATCTCCATACTTTTCAAAATCCTCCGGGTGTGCGCTGCGCATATGAGAAAGGTTGCTCTCCCCCAGATAAATCGTTCGATCTCCCAGGATATCAATCCCCAGCAAGCGTTCCACTTCTTTGGTCACGGTTCCCACTGCTTTGGTCACGGTATCCCTCCCCCTAGCCACCTGGTTTTTATTATATCCGAAGTCTGACTTATGTCAAGGAAAGCAAAAAGGTTGGGCCCCTTCCTTCGCGTGGCGGCATAATGGCTGCCCATGGAGGAAAACAACACCCCAAGACCGCTGTTGTCAACGGTCCTGGGGTGTTGTTGCGTGATTAGGCGCTCTGGGCGCTGAACTTCTGGCGCACGGTGTCGATCTTCTTCTGCTCCACCTGCTGGGTGGGATACCAGCCCTTGGCCGTCATCTCATCGTAGATGCTGTCCTGCATATTCAGGGAGGCGTTCAGGGCCGTCTGGAAGGCCTGGTGTACGTTCTCCGTCCCGGACTCGATGGTCCCATGAAGGAAGAGATCACACACGCCCTTTTCCAAAAGCAGGAGGTTCTCCATCAGATTCTTGTCATTCATGGTCATGCCCTCCTTACAGCAGGTCGTAGAAGCTCTGGAAGAGCTGCTGATGCTTCTTTGCCATATCCTCCACGCAGGCGCGGAGCTTGGCGTCCTTCAGGGCGCTGGCAGTCTGGCGGCACTGGGTCTGGAAATACTGCTCATGGCCCAGGGCGTCTTCCACATATAAGAGTTCTTTTGCGGTCATCGTTTATCACCTCGGGCCTAGTTTGGCTGAAGGCCGGGTTTTTATACCCGCGTTTTTCTATTCGCCTCGGAGCGCGGCGGAGAGAACGGCCTGTCCCTCTTCCGTCAGCGTCCAATCCCCCGCCTCCGCAGAAAAGGGCAGCGCCACCGCGCAGTCTTGGGGCGGCGCGTTCTGGATGGTCTCCATCAGCTGCCAGTGGAGCTGGGCCTCCTGCTCCTCCTGGGACAGCGCCGACAGGGCGCGCAGCTGGTCCCGGTCTTTTTTCAAATCGTGCATCCAAGTGACCAAAGCTTCCCCCACGCCTTTCCGGCGCAGCGTGACCGTGACCACCGCCTCCTCCTGCGCCTCATCCAGGACCACGGCGTCGATGCGGTACGTAAACTCCCCCAGCACCGCCGGCAGCAGGGCCTTGGGGTCTTCCAGGTCCGGCTCCCGCCCGAAAGACAGGGACATGGGTTCGGCGGGGTCCTGGTTCAAGCGGCGGATGTCCTCCAGGGCCTGGAAGGCACTGGCACGGACCTGATCCTCCCGGCTCAGCTCCACGGCGGCCTCCGGCTCCTCGGCGCCGGTGCAGCCGCTGAGGGCCAGCAGCAGCAGCGCCAGGACAGCGGCTTGTCTTTTCTTCTTCATCTGCGCACCTCCTATGGTAAGTTTTGGGATGTATCCCGCATCTTACCATAGGAGGCTGGGCGCTTCCTATCGTTTTTTCAGGGGGCGTTGGGCGGACGGTGGTCGCTGGCGTGGTGGAGGGTCCCCGTGGCATCCGCGTTCTTGGCAAACGCGAATTTCTGCTTGGAGTACAATCCCCCGTAGCCGGAGACCAGGAAACTGGCCGCGACAGCCAGCAGGAAGCCCCCCGCGCCGGCAAAGGAGAAAACCTCCACCGCCAGCAGCAGCGCCGTCAGGGGACAGTTGGTCACAGCGCAGAAGAGGGCGATCATGCCGATGGCCGCGGCGTGCTGGGGCGGCAGGCCCAGCACCGGACCCAGGAGACAGCCAAAGGTGGCGCCGATGGCAAAGGACGGCACGATTTCGCCCCCCTTCAAGCCCGCCCCCAAGGTCAGGGCGGTGAAGAGGAGTTTGAGGAGAAAATCCAGGCCATGGCAGCGGCCGTCCACGATGGCGTCCTGGACCAGGTTCTGCCCGCTGCCCAGATAATGCTGCCCCAGCAGCAGGGACAGTACCACCACCACACTTCCCCCCACCAACACCCTCAGGTAGGGGTTGGGGATCCACTCCTCCAACGCCGCGCGCACGCCGGAAAAGGTATAGCAAACCAAGATGCTCAGCAGGCCGCAAGCCATGGCCAGCAGCAGCACCCGTCCGTAAAAGAGCACCCCCGGCGGGGAGAGGGCAAGGATGAAATGCACCGCATGGGCCCCCAGAGCTTTGGAGACCGTCCCCGCCGTGATAGAGGCGATGACACAAGGGAAGAGCGCCCCCAAGGGCAGGATGCCCACACAGGAAATCTCCAGGGCAAAAATGGCCGCGGAGATGGGACTGCCAAAGACAGCGGAAAAGCCGGCGCTCATGCCGGTCATGATGGCCAGGTCCGAAAACTCATCCCCCATACGCACCCCCTTGCGCACCAGCTCCGCCAGGGAGCCTCCCAGCTGCAAGGCCGCGCCCTCCCGCCCGGCGGAGCCGCCGAAAGCGTGGGTGAGCAGGGTGGACAGGAAGATCACCGGGGCCAGGAGCCGGGACACCGGCTGCTCTCCCCGGGCGGCCTGGACGATGAGGTCCGTACCGCCGGCGGTCTTGATGCCGCCCCGGCGGTACATCCAGACCACCAAAAGCCCCGCCAAGGGCAGCAGCAGTTCTACCCAGACGGCGCTGTCCCGCAGCGTGTCCGCCAAACTCAGCAGGCGGGAAAAGGTCCCGCCGCAGACCCCCACCAGCAGGCCCACCGCCAGAGCAAAGAGCATGGCCCGGGCGTTGATGCGCAGGCTCTCACCGGAAAAGCGCAGCTCGGCGTAGACCCGGCGCAGGATCGAAACCTTTTTCTTCGGGGGTGCACTGTTCATGGACGCTCACTCCTCATCGTTTCCTTCCCCTTGATGATAGCAACGATTGCCCTCCATGGCAAGCCAAAATCTCCGCCGCCGCACTTGTCAAAGCTGTGCATCCTGTGGTATAGTCAAACCAAGGGAACACACAACGGAAGAAAGCGAGGCGGTCCCCTTGCACATCGGACCCATCCAACTCCCCACCCCCCTCCTCCTGGCCCCCATGGCCGGGGTGACGGACATCGCCTTCCGGCAGATCTGCCGGGAGCTGGGGGCGGGCTGTACCTTTACGGAAATGGTCAGCGCCAAGGCGCTGTGCTACCAAGACAAAAAGACCCTCCCCCTGATGAAGCTGGGGGAGGGAGAGCACCCCGCCGGGGTCCAGCTCTTCGGCAGCGACCCGGCCTGCATGGAGCAGGCCGCCGGCATCGCCAAGGAGGTCTCCGGGGCGGAGATCCTGGACATCAACATGGGCTGTCCCGTGCCCAAGATCGCCAACAACGGCGACGGCTCCGGCCTGCTCAAGGACCTGGACAAGGCCTGCCGGGTGGCGGAGGCGGTGCTCCGAGGGGCTGGGGACACCCCGGTGACGGTAAAACTCCGCCTGGGCTGGGACAAGGGCAGCCTGGTCTATCGGGAGCTGTCAAAAGCCCTGGAGGAACTGGGGGTCGCCGCCATCACCCTCCACGGCCGCACCAAGGTCCAGATGTACGCCGGCACCGCCAACTGGGACGCCATCCGGGAGGTGAAGCAGGCCCTCACCATCCCCGTCATCGCCAACGGGGACGTATTCTCTGCGCAGGACGCGGTGCGCATCCTGCGCTATACCGGGGCGGACGGGGTGATGCTGGCCCGGGGCGTGTTCGGCAACCCCTGGCTCTTTGCCCAGGCCCTGGCCGCCATCGAAGGCCGGGAGATCCCCCCCATGCCCCCTCTGGCGGCGCGCTGCGACACCGCTGTCCGTCAATTCCAAATCGCCGCGCAGCACAAGGGGGAACGCATCGCCTGCCTGGAGGCCCGCAAGCACTATGCCTGGTACTTAAAGGGCATCCCCCACGCCGCTTACTGGAAGGCGGAGATCTCCAAGATCACCACCTTGGAGGACGTCTATCGGATCACGGCGGGCATCCAACGGGAGCTCCGGGACCCGCCCCAAGGGACATAAGAGGGTGTCCCGGCGGTTTTTACAATTATTTTACCGTTTTTTCTGTTTTTTCTGTTGTCAATTCACGACTCTTGTTGTATACTCTATTTTGTAATGCGATTACCCCTGCATACAGCGCGGGAGCTGTCCTCCCGCCTACTCTAAATAAGGAGAGAACACAGTTATGAGCTATTCCACCGACAAGATCCGCAATGTCTGCCTCCTGGGCCACGGCGGCAACGGAAAGACCTCTCTGGCTGAAAGCCTGCTCTTCCTCACCGGGGCCATCGACCGTTTGGGGAAGACCCCCGACGGCAACACCACCTGCGACTACGACCCGGAGGAAGTGAAGCGCCAGATCTCCATCTCCATGGCCTGTGCGCCCATCACCTACCGGGACCACAAACTCAACGTCTTGGATACCCCGGGCAACTTCGACTTTGCCGGTGAAGTCTGCTCCGCTCTCTATGCCGCTGACACTGGTATCATGGTCTGCTCCGCCAAGGACGGGCTGAGCGTGGGCGCCGACCGGGCCTGGAAGATGCTCCGGGAGCGGAATATGCCCCGCATGATCTACATCTCCCGCTGTGATGAGGAAAACGCCGACTTCCCCGGCACCGTGGATGCCCTGAAAGAAAAGTTCGGCACAGCCGTCACCCCCATCGTCTATCCCGTGGTGGGCGCAGGCGGCGTAGTCTCCGCCTTTGTGGACCTGCTGCATAAGAAAGCCTACAACGAAAAGGGCGAGTGCCCCATCCCCGGCGAGGCCGCCGCGGAAGTGGACGCCGCCTACGACGCCCTGATGGAAGCCGCCGCCGGGGCCGACGAAGCCCTCATGGAGAAATATTTCGACGAAGGCGCCCTCTCCGCCCAGGAGATCATCCAGGGCTTGAAGACCGGGGTCAAGGACGGTTCCATCGCCCCCGTGGTCTGCGGCAGCGCCCTGACGGGCCTGGGCAGCAGCTACCTCATGGACTGCATCGTGGACCTGTGCCCCGACCCCAGCGAGGCCGCGCCGGTCTCCGGGGCGGATGACGCCGGGGAGGCCGTGGAGATCAAGTGCGAGGCAGGCGGTCCCACCGTAGCCTTCGTGTTCAAGACCGTTTCCGACCAGTACGGCAAGTATTCCTATATCAAGGTTCTCTCCGGCGTGATTACCTCCGACCTCTCCCTGATTAACGCCCGTACCGGGTCGGCTGAAAAGCTGGGCCGCCTGTACGTCATGCGGGGCAAGAAGGCCGAGGAGGTCAAGGAGCTGACTTGCGGCGATATCGGCGCCATCGGCAAAATGGACAAGGTAAAAACCGGCGATACCCTGTGCGACAACCGCAAGGTGGTATCTTTGAAGCAGATTCCCTTTGCCGAGCCCTGCTACTCCGTGGCTATCTCCCCCAAGACCCGGGGCCAGGAGGACAAGGTGGCCCAGGGCCTGTACCGTCTCAACGAGGAGGACCCCTCCTTCACCCTGGTGAACAACGGCGAGACCCACCAGATGGTGCTCACCGGCTCCGGCGATATCCAGGTGGATGTGCTGGTGGC
>JAAWAE010000033.1 GCA_022792035.1 Ruminiclostridium sp.
AAGAGTTCGAGTCCCCTAAGTCTCCAGAAAGGCGTTTTTGCATCTCTGGAAACGTTATTTTCGAATCACGCTCCCTGTTTTTGGAAAACTTGACTCTTTTCTTCGATTTTGGTTTGTTTTGTTGCAGAATATGTGAAAAAGCCACACAAAAGTGTGGCTTTTTCTCCTGCATCTTTTTCATCAACACAGGCTGGTGCCGGTGGTGGGACTCGAACCCACACGATGTTGCCACCAACGGATTTTGAGTCCGTCACGTCTACCAATTCCATCACACCGGCATACCGTATTCCTCCCGCCCCCGAGCCCAAAGGCCCAGCCCAGCGGCAGGTACTGGAGTGATTATACAACACCTCGCGGAATATCGCAAGGGTTTTTCTGCGGAAATTTTTCAAAAAAACCGTAGGAAATTAAAAATAAATATGGTATGATGAATAGAAATGTGATCGCTGGGGGTCCGAGCCCTGCCCGGACGCCCCGCCAGAGAGGAGCGCAAGCGTGAAAAAAGTGTTGGTACTGGAAGACGAAGCCAATATCCGCAGCTTCGTCGTCATCAATCTCAATCGGGCCGGCTACGAAACCATCGAGGCCGCCACTGGCGAGGAAGCCCTGGAACAGCTGCGCCTGAATCCCGACGTGCGCGTGGCCCTGCTGGATATCATGCTGCCGGATATGGACGGCTTCGAGGTCTGCCGCCGCATCCGGGCCGTCAATGCCAAGATCGGCATCATCATGCTCACCGCCCGGACCCAGGAAATGGATAAGGTCACCGGCTTCATGAGCGGCGCCGACGACTACGTCACCAAACCCTTCTCCCCCTCCGAGCTCACCGCCCGCATCGACGCCCTCTACCGCCGCATCGGCGGCGATACCATGGACGACGGCGAGCTCCAGCAGCCCCCCTTCGTCCTCAATACCCGCAAGCGGACTTTGGAGAAGAACGGCCAGCGGATCAAGCTCACCCAGGTGGAGTTTGCCATCATGCGTATGTTTATGGAAAACCCCGGCAAGGCCCTCTCCCGGGAGGAGATCCTCAAGGCCGTGTGGGGAGAGAATTACATCGGAGAGCTGAAGATCGTGGACGTGAACATCCGCCGCCTGCGGGTGAAGATCGAGGACGAGCCCACCAGCCCCACCTTCATCACCACCATCTGGGGTTATGGATATAAATGGGAGTTCTGAACATCCTGAAGGAACAGGCCCTGCCGACGCTGCACTCCGCCGGGAAGGCGGGGCTTCAGGCTGGAAAACGAGGGGCCGGGGCCCTGTCCGCCTTCCTGGGCCGGCTGTTGGAAAAACTGCCCTTTGTGCAGGCCCGGGGCATCCGGCGGCGGTGGCTGCTCAGCAGCGTCAGCTTCCTGGTGGCCATCCTGGCCATCATGGTCATTACTTTCGCGGTGGTCATGCACAATTATTATGACTCCGATGTCCGCTCCGACCTGGAGAGCGCCGTCACCACCACCTCCTTCAGCTGCTTCAGCATCTACGCCGGCGGGACCCCGGAGGAGGAGCGCCTGGACGTCGCCCGGGACTACGTCAGTAAGTTTCAGCACGAGAGCACCGAGATGCAGCTGCTCAGCCCCGAAGGACACGTCCTCACCGCCTCCAATGCCCTGACCATCCCCGGTGCCATCCCCGAGACCCAGGAGATTGACCAGGCCCGGGAGAGCGGCGCCCTGGCCTGCTGGGAAGGCCGCTGCGCCCCCTATGGCCGGGTCATCGCCGCCACCACACCCCTCCTCTTCGACGGAACCCTCTACGGCTTCATCCGCTGTGTGGCGCCCATGCGCATGGTGGATCAGCATGTGCTGATGCTCACCCTGGCGGCCGTTGCCCTGGCGGCGGGGGTGCTGGTGCTGGTGTATCTGTCCAACATCTACTTTGTGCGCTCCATCGTGGTTCCCGTGGAGAACATCACCGCCATTGCCCAGCGCATCGCCACAGGCAGCTACGGCATCCAGCTGGAGAAAAAGTTCGACGACGAGATCGGCGACCTCACCGACGCCATCAACGATATGTCCACCCGCATCAAGCAGGCGGAGAGCATGAAGTCCGAGTTCATCTCCTCCGTCTCCCACGAGCTGCGCACCCCCCTCACCGCCATCACCGGCTGGGCCGAGACCATCATGGGCGGCGAGGCCCGGGACGAGGGCGACGTGCGCAAGGGCATGGGCATCATCGCCAGCGAGGCCCGGCGTCTGTCCGGCATGGTGGAGGAGCTTTTGGAGTTCTCCCGCATCGAGGACGGCCGCTTCACCCTCTCCGTGGAGCCCATGGACATCAAGGCAGAGCTGGAGGACGCGGTGTACACCTACCACGAGTTCCTGGCCGGAGAAGGCATCTCCGTGTGCCACGAGGACTGCGAGGAGGAGTTCGGCCCCATCCCCGGGGACCCGGACCGCCTGCGTCAAGTCTTCTGCAACCTCCTGGACAACGCCGCCAAACACGGCGGCAGCGGCAAGCGCATCGACACCGCCATCTATCCCGACGGCAGCGATGTGGTCATCACTGTCCGGGACTATGGCCCCGGCATCCCCCCCGAGGAGCTGCCCAACGTCAAGTATAAATTCTACAAGGGCAGCGCCACCGCCCGGGGCAGCGGCATCGGCCTGGCGGTGTGCGATGAGATCGTCTCCCGCCACAACGGCGAGCTGAACATCCTCAACGCCGAGGACGAGCTGGGCGGCTGCGTGGCGGAGATCCGCCTGCCCACCGGGACCGGCACATAAGCGCCGCTGATATCTTAAAAAATAGGAGCATCTATGAACGAAAACCAAGCCAATCAACCCGTCCCCTCCCCGGAGGAGACCACCCCCTGCCCCCCCTGCGGGCCGGGGAAAGACTTTCGCACCACCATCGGCGGACAGGCCCTTTTGGAGGGCATCCTCATGCGCGGGCCCAAGCGGCAGGCCATCGTAGTCCGCAAGCCCGACGGCGCGCTGGAGATCCGCAATGAGGAACTCAAGCTCATCAAGGACCGCTATCCCATCCTGGGCGTCCCCTTCATCCGCGGGGTGGTAAATTTCCTGGACTCCATGGTCAAGGGCATCCAGGCCCTGATGTGGTCCGCGGAGTTCTACCCCGAAGATGGAGAGCCGGAAGAGCCCTCCCGGCTGGAGAAGTGGATCGAAAAACGCTTCGGCAGCGAGGCCCTGTTCAAATGGATCATCGCCATCGCCATGCTGGCAGGCTTAGGCTTTGCCATCGCCCTCTTCGTCATCCTCCCCACCCTGGTCACATCGGGCTTTCTATACTTTGTCCCCGACGCGCCCATGTGGCTGCGCAACCTGCTGGAGGGCATCCTCAAACTGATGATCTTCTTCGTCTATATCGTCCTGTGCTCCCGGCTGAAGGAGATCCAGCGGACCTTCCGCTACCACGGGGCGGAGCACAAGACCATCTTCTGCTACGAGCGGGGCCTGCCCCTGACCGTAGAGAACGCCCGGGCCATGCCCCGGCACCATCCCCGCTGCGGCACCAGCTTTTTGGTGGTGGTGATCATCATCGCCGTGCTGGCCTCCTGCGTGGTCTTTGCCCTGCCGGGGGTGCGGGACGTGGCGGAAAACCCCATCATCCGCATCCTGCTGCATCTGGTGATGCTGCCGGTGATCGTGGCGGTGACCTATGAGCTCAACCGCTTCATCGGCCGGCATGACAACCCAGTTACCCGGGTCCTGGCGGCGCCGGGACTGTGGATGCAGAATTTTACCACCTTCGAGCCGGACGACTCCATGCTGGAGGTGGCCATCCAGGCCCTGACCTTGGTCCTGCCGGAGAAGGCAGGCGAGGACGCCTGGTGAGAGAAAAAAGAGAAAAACGAGGTGAGCGAGCGTGGCCATCACCTACCACGACTTGAAATTCAATACCCGCCGGGCCCTGGCGGCCGCGGGCCTGGAGGAGCCGGAGCAGGAAGCCCAGGAAATGCTCTGCGCGGCATCCGGGAAGGGCAGGGAAGAACTCCTGCGCGATTTGGACCTTTACATGAACGATGACATCGCCCAGCAGGTGGAGGAGATGGTCCGCCGCCGCTGCGAGGGGGAGCCGCTGGCCTATGTCCTGGGCCAGTGGCCCTTCCGGGAGCTGACCTTGGAGGTGGGCCCCCATGTGCTCATCCCCCGGCAGGAAACGGAGATCCTGGTGCAGCTGGCCGTGGACCGGCTCCAGGAATACGACGGGCCCACCCGGGTGCTGGACCTTTGCTCCGGCAGCGGCTGTGTGGGGCTGTCCATCGCCGCGGAGGTCCCCACGGCCCGGGTGGTGCTGATGGAGGCATCGGACCTGGCCCTGGACGTGTGCCGGCGCAACGTGCGCCGAAACCGCCTGAGCATCCGGGCGGTCCATATGAAGGGGGACGCCCTGGCGGAGCCGAAGCCCAACCTGGGCCTGTTTGACGTGCTGGTGTGCAATCCCCCCTACATCCCCACCGGGGACATCCCCGGTCTGGACGCCTCCGTGCGGGACTACGAGCCCCACATGGCCCTGGACGGCGGGCCAGACGGCCTGGACTTCTACCGGGCCATCATCAAGCTCTGGACCCCCCTGCTGCGGCCCGGCGGCTACATCCTCTTTGAGGTGGGCATCGGCCAGGCGGAGCAGGTGGCGATGATCCTGAAACGCCGGGGCTGCAAGAACATCGTTATCACCCGGGACCTCTCCCGCATCCCCCGGGTGGTGGCGGGAAAGATCCCCTATATCCTCAAAGACGGGCCGGAAGAGCCGGTCCAAGAAAGCCAGGAGGAACCCTAATGGCAGAAAAAAAGAAACCCATCGAGCCCGCCGCCCCCGCCGCGGACAAACGCAAGGCCCTGGAAACCGCCATGGCCCAGATCGAGAAAGCTTACGGCAAGGGCGCCATCATGCGCCTGGGAGACCACAGCGGGGTGGTGGTGGAGAGCATCCCCACCGGCTCCCTGTCCCTGGACCTGGCCCTGGGCATCGGCGGCGTGCCCCGGGGGCGGATCGTGGAGATCTACGGTCCCGAGTCCTCCGGCAAGACCACCCTGGCCCTGCACATCGTGGCCGAGGCCCAGAAGCGGGGGGGCGAGGTGGCCTTCATCGACGCCGAACACGCCCTGGACCCCGTCTACGCCCGGGCCCTGGGGGTGGACATCGACAATATGCTGATCTCTCAGCCGGACACCGGGGAGCAGGGCTTGGAGATCTGTGAAGCCCTGGTGCGCTCCGGGGCCCTGGACGTGATCGTGGTGGACTCCGTGGCGGCCCTGGTGCCCCGGGCGGAGATCGAAGGCGATATGGGCGACGCCCATGTGGGCCTGCTGGCCCGCCTGATGAGCCAGGCCCTGCGCAAGCTGGCCGGGTCCATCTCCAAGACCCACTGCGTGGTGATCTTCATCAACCAGCTGCGGGAAAAGGTGGGCAACCCCTATGGCAATCCGGAGGTCACCACCGGCGGCCGGGCCTTGAAATTTTACTCCTCTGTGCGCATCGACGTGCGCCGGTCGGAGGCCATTAAAGTGGGTACGGAGGTCATCGGCAACCGCACCAAGACCAAGGTGGTCAAGAACAAAGTGGCGCCCCCCTTCCGGGAGGCGGAATTTGATATCATGTACGGCGAGGGCATCTCCAAATATGGGGAGATGGTGGATCTGGCGGTGAAGCTGGACATCATCCAGAAGAGCGGCTCCTGGTTCTCCATGGGCGAGGAGCGCATCGGCCAGGGCCGGGATTCTGTCAAGAAGTATCTGAAGGAGAATCCGGAGATCTGCGACCGTGTGGAGGAGGAGATCCGCAAGAACTCCTTCAAGCTCCTCAGCGCCCAGGCCCAGGCCGCCGCCCGAGCCGCCGGACGGGCCCCCCAGGAGGACGAGGAGACGAAGGAAGAGAGCGCCGAGGCCCCCGAAGCCCCTCCGGAGGCAGCGCCCATCCAAGCATCCCGCGCCGTCCCCCGAGGCGTGGACGTGAGCGCCGAAGATTTTGAAGACCGTGACGCTTGAGCGCCTCCAGCCCCCCGCCCACCCGGGCCGGCCGTGGCGGGTGGAGCTGGAAGACGGGGAAGTGCTGCAGGTGCCGGAAGGCACCGTGGCGGACCATGCCCTCTATCAGGGGATGGAGCTGGAGGAGGCCGGCCTGGAAGAGCTGCGCCGGGCGGCGGATGCTGCGGCGCTGCGGGGCAAGGCGGCATCCCTGCTCACCGGGCGGATGCTCAGCGCCGCGGCGCTGCGGGAGAAACTCTGCGCCAAAGGGGCCTCCCCGGAGCAGGCGGAGGAGGTCTCCCAGTGGGCGGAGGAGATCGGCCTGCTCAACGACGCTGCCTATGCCCATTCCCTGGTGGCCCACTATGAGGCCCGGGGCTATGGCATCTATAAGATCAAGGACGAGCTCTACCGCCGCCGCATCCCCCGGGAATACTGGGAGGAGGCTTTGGCGCAGATGGGAGAGCCCGACGAAGCCATCGACCGCTTCCTCTCCGCCCGGGTCACGGACCCGGAGGACCGGAAGCAGGTAAAGAAAGCCTCCGACGCCCTGGTGCGCCGGGGCTTCTCCTGGAGCCAGGTGTCCGAGGGCATTGCCCGGCTGCGGAGCGACTATGAGTGGAGGGACTGAGCATTGAAGGTAGGTTTCCTATCCCTGGGCTGTGCCAAGAACCAGGTGAACTGTGAGCAGATGATCTGGCAGAGCTACGAGGCCGGGTACGACGTGGCCCTGGACTGCACAGACTGCGACGTGGCGGTGGTGAACACCTGCGGCTTCCTCCAGGAGGCCAAGGAGGAGGCTCTGGCGGAGATCGCCGCCCTGGCAGAGAGAAAGCGCGCCGGAGGGCTGAAAAAGATCCTCGTCACCGGCTGCATGGCCCAGCGGTTCCGGGAGGAGCTGCACCAACTGTGCCCGGAGGCGGACGGTTTTGTGGGGGTGTCCGGCTATGAGGACATCGCCCAGGTGATCGCCGCCGCCCTGGCGGGGGAGCGCCCGGAGCGTTTTGGGGACATCGACGCCCCGGTGCCGGAGACGGACCGGGTGGTGTGTACCTCGGACCACTGGGCGTGGCTGCGCATCGCGGAGGGCTGTGACAATCACTGCGCCTATTGCGTGATCCCCTCCATTCGGGGCCGGTTCCGCAGCCGTCCCCAGGAGGCCATTTTGGCCGAGGCGGAGGAGCTGGCCCAGGCGGGGATGAAGGAGCTGATCGTGGTGGCCCAGGATATCACCCGCTACGGCCTGGACCTCTATGGACGGCGGACCCTGGCGGAGCTTTTGCCCAAGCTCTGCGCCATTGAGGGCATCCACTGGGTCCGCCTGCACTATCTGTACCCGGACGAGATCGACGACGCCCTCATCGACGTCATCGCCAGCCAGCCCAAGATCGTAAAGTATTTGGATATCCCCATCCAGCACATCGACGACCGTATTTTGAAAGCCATGCACCGCCGGGGCACCGGGGCGCAGATCCGCGCCCTGTTTGCCAAGCTGCGCCAGCGCATCCCCGGTTTAGTCCTGCGCACCAGTCTCATCGCCGGCTTCCCCGGGGAGACGGAGGAAGCCTTCGAGACGCTGTGCGAGTTCCTCCTGGCGTACAAGCTGGAGCGGGCGGGGGTGTTCGCCTACTCCCCAGAACCGGGCAGCGCCGCGGCGTCGTTTCCCGACCAGGTGGACGAGGACGTGAAGCGCCGCCGGGTGGAGCTGATCACAGACTTGCAGCTGCGCATCACCGACGCCTACGCCGCCGGACGGGTGGGACAGGTGCTGGAGGTCCTCTGCGAGGGCTACGACGATGAGACCGAGCTTTACTATGGCCGCACCTATGCCGACTCCCCGGAGATCGACGGTCTCGTCCACTTCGAGGGCGAGGAAGGCGGGGTCCAGCCCGGGGGATTTTATTCAGTAAAAATCACCAATGTCTACGACGGAGAACTCATCGGCGTACGCTATGAAGAGGAGGATGCCCCATGAACGCGGCCAACAAATTGACCATGCTCCGGGTGGCGGCGATCCCGGTGTTCATCGTCCTGCTGTACCAGGACTTCCCCCATCATCTCTGGGCGGCCCTGGCGGTGTTCATCCTGGCCAGCATCACGGACTTTGTGGACGGCTATGTGGCCCGGCACTATCACCTGGTGACGGATTTCGGGAAATTCATGGACCCCCTGGCGGATAAACTGCTGGTGATGTCCGCCATGGTCTGGTTCGTGGAGGCCGGCTGGATGCCTGCCTGGGCCTTTTTTATCGTGATTGCAAGAGAGCTGGCTGTAACCGGCCTGCGCCTCATCGCTGTGGAGCAGGGGCGGGTGATCGCCGCCGGGTGGTCCGGGAAGGTTAAGACTGCCTCTACGATGATTGGAATTTGTTTGGTGCTGGCGTTCCCGGTGGAGCCGTTGATTTCGATTTGCGTTGTCGTCATCCTGGTGACCACCGTATACTCCGGGGTAGAGTATTTCTATAAGAATCGAGATGTGCTGCTGAGTGGGGATCTCTGAGCGGATTGCAAGCGGAAAGCTTTCGTCCACCTTTCTCGAAAGGTGGCGGGGTCCAGGGGCAGAGCCCCTGGTGGGCTTGGGCGAAGCCCAACTGCAGTTGCATTCCCAAGCACGAGGCAGTATAATAGAACTGTCCGGAGCGGGGTACCCTGTTCCCGTATCCGCCCGCTGAATGAGAAAAGGAGGTCTGCACTATGGCACCTTTACCTGCCGAAAAACGCTATACCTACGCTGACTTGCTGGATTGGGATTCGTCCGTGCGCTATGAGCTGTACGACGGCCAGCCTGTGGCCTTGGCTTCGCCTTCTGATGTGCATCAGGAGGTCAGTGGGGAACTGTTGCGTCAGATAGCAAACCATTTGTTGGGGAAACGTTGCAAAGTTTATTCTGCTCCTTTTGATGTCCGGCCCTTTGAGGGACAGGAGGATCGCCCGGAGGATGTGGATACCGTCGTCCAGCCGGACCTTCTGGTGGTGTGCGACCCTAAGAAGGTGGACCGCCGGGGCGTTCACGGTGCGCCGGATTTGGTGGTGGAGATTTTATCCGAATCCAGCCGCCGTAATGACCGCTGGACAAAGTTCCGCTTGTATCAGCGCGCCGGGGTGCGGGAATACTGGATCGTGGACCCGGAGACCCAGGTGGTTTCCGTTCATGTGCTGGAGGAGGGAGCGTATCCTTCCCCGACGCTGTATGATGCGGGGGCGATGGTCCCGGCTGCGGTCTTGGAGGGGTGTGAGATCGACTTGAGGGCGGTCTTTCCCAAGGATTAAACCAGCAAAAAAGAGTGAGGGCAAATGAAGTGCCCTCACTCTTTTCTTATGCCTTATTCTGATCGACAGGTGCGGTTATCCCCGCGACCACTTCGTCCCCCCCGGGACATCCGTGAGCACGATGCCCTGCCCGGCCAGTTCATCCCGAATCCGGTCCGCCTCGGCAAAGTTCTTGGCCTTCTTGGCCTCGAACCGCGCAAGCACCAGGGCGTCAATGGCCGGATCGCCTTCGCCGGTGATCACACAGCCATTCTGGGTGGCGGCGGTGGCCTTGGCGGCTTCTTTCCGCTTAGCCTCCGCCTTGGCCAGCAGATCCAAGCTCAAAACCTTGTCGTACTCGCCCAGCACAGCCAGCTTCGTGGCCCCGTTGGTCTTGGCCTTCAGCACGTCATACACACAGGTCACAGCCTGCGCGGTGTTCAAATCGTTGTTCAGCGCCCCCTTGAATCGCTCCACCAGCGCGTCCTTCTGCTCCTGTTCTACAGGACCGTCCTCCGGCTTCAAGGCGGCGATCCGGGCGATCAGCTTTTGGAAGGTCCCGGCGGCGTTGTCCAGGTTCTCCCAGCTGAAGACCAGCGCCTTCCGATAATGGCTCTGTAAGCAGAAGAAGCGATACACCAGGGGATCATACCCCTTCTCCTCCAGGAGGGAAACCGTCAAAAACTCGCCCTTGGACTTGGACATCTTCCCGCCCTCGGTGTTCAGGTGGTGGACATGGAACCACTGGGGACACCAGGGATGCCCCAGATAACTCTCCGACTGGGCGATCTCGTTGGTGTGATGGGGGAAGGCGTTGTCGATGCCGCCGCAGTGCAGGTCCAGATACTCCCCGTTGAACTTCATGGAGATCCCGGAGCACTCAATGTGCCAGCCAGGATAGCCCACGCCCCAGGGGGAATCCCACTTGAGCGCCTGGTCCTCAAACTTGGATTTGGTAAACCAGAGGACGAAGTCGTTGCGGTTGCGCTTGTTGCTGTCGGCCTCCACGCCCTCCCGGACGCCTACCGCCAGGTCCTCTTCGTTGTGGTCGTTGAACACATAGTATCGCTCCAGTTTGGCGGTGTCAAAATACACGTTCCCCCCCGCCAGATAGGCATATCCCTTCTCCATCAGCCCGGAGACGATCTGGATATACTCGTCGATAAGCCCCGTGGCCGGCTGGACCACGTCGGGGGTCTTAATGTTCAGCTTGGCGCAGTCGCTGAAAAAGGCGTCGGTGTAAAACTGGGCGATCTCCAGCACCGACTTGTGCTCCCGCTTGGCGCCGGTGAGCATCTTGTCCTCGCCCTCGTCGGCGTCGCTGGCCAGATGGCCCACGTCGGTGATGTTCATGACCCGGTTGACCTCATAGCCGTCAAAGCGCAGCTGCTTTTCCAGCACATCTTCCATGATATAGCTGCGCAGGTTGCCGATGTGGGCGAAGTGGTAGACGGTGGGACCGCAGGTGTACATCTCCACATGGCCGGGGGTATGGGTCTGGAAGGGTTCCTTCTTGTGGGTGGCAGAATTATAAAGCTGCATTAGACATCTTCTCCTTTTTCTTCTTGCGTCAGGGCGCCGCCCTGGGTCTGGGCTTGGTAGTTTTCATCCAGCAGCCGCTCCACCAGCTCCAGCCGGGAGGAGACGGCGGCCAGACGTTCCAGGATGGGGTCCCGGACGTTGACCTGGTCCACACTGTCGGCATACGCCGTGGCCGCGCCGTGGACCCGGACCACCTGGGCCGGAACGCCCACCGCGGTGCTGTCCGGCGGCACCGCCCGCAGCACCACGGAACCGGCGGCGATGCGGACGTTGTCCCCCACGGTGAAGGGCCCTAAGATCCGGGCGCCGTTGCCCACCAGGACGTTGTTGCCCAAGGTAGGATGCCGCTTGCCCTTATCCTTGCCGGTGCCACCCAGGGTGACGCCGTGGTAGATGAGGCAGTCGTCGCCGATCTCGGCGGTCTCGCCGATGACGATGCCCATGCCGTGGTCGATGACAAAGCGCCGGCCGATCTTGGCGCCGGGGTGGATTTCAATCCCGGTCCAGAACCGGCTCCACTGGGACACCGCCCGGGCCAGGAAGCGGCAGCGGTGGTTGTAGAGCCAGTGGGCGATGCGGTGGTTGATGGTGGCGTGAACGCCGGGATAGAGCAGAAAAACCTCCAGCTTGCTCCGGGCAGCGGGGTCCCGGGCCTGGTAGGCCGCCAGGGTTTCGATCAAATGCACTGTGACTCACCTCGAAAACATTGAAAATCGCCTCTCTCTCCCCCTGGGGGAAGAAAGAGGCGATGAGAGATATCGCGGTCCCACTCTTTTTTATCACTTAGAGGGCCGGTAACGGGGCCTGGCCGGAGGGCATCTGCATCCCCCTCGCTCCCGGGCGCACGTTCCCGGACCTCACCGCAGGGGGGCTTGCAGTCGATGGCCCCCCCTCTCTGTTCGGGTCTGATCCGGTACTCTTCCCGTTCCACGCGAGATGAACTTGTCTTACCCAGTATATTACCATGGGCGGGGAAGTGTGTCAAGCAGTGATTTTGATGCAAAACCCAGGCCTGAGGCGGTTTAATCCATATTACAACGAAGCGTCAAGAGGCCTTGCGTCCCTGCCGGATGCCCAAGACCCGGCAGACCTTTTTCAGGGAGAGACGATACACGCCGTAGAGCAGGGCCGAAACCCCCGCGATGATCCCAAAGCTGGCGAACAGTCCCGCCGCCTCTGTGACGGTGATGGCCACCGTCTCCCCATTGAAGAGCAGGATGAGGAGATAGAAAGCGAGGATCAGGAGGGTGCCGATGAGGGCCGGGGTGAAAAAGACCCGCTTCACCTGCCCCCGGGCCGAGCGGTAGAGGTAGGCGTTGGGCGCGCCCAGATGACGCAGATCGTCGTAGACCTGCCGGTTGGTCAGGGCGATGGTCATGCTCCGGGTATAGGCGATGATGAACACCGCCGCGAAGCATACGATGGCGACGAACACAAAGACCATGATGAATACCGCCATGCTGAAGAGGAAGTCCGCCTTATCCATTACCCGGAATTGGGGCATATACTTCCAGTAGATGGTGAAGGTGGAGCCCTCCCGCTGGTTGTAGTCGATGGTGATCCCGTTCAGTTCCAGGAGCGTTTCCGGGTCTGCAAAGTAGCTGCCCGTTTCCGCAATGTCTCGCTCCCGAACGATGGGGTCCCAGGAGTCCACGATGGCAACCTCCGGCCCGGAGCGGTCCACGATCTCGTTGAAGAGGGCTTTGGCGAAGGGATAGCTGCTCTCACAGCCGGCCACGTCGAAGAGGACCACCTCCTCCCGCCACTCCGGGGGCAGGCCCTCCGAGAGAGCGGCCAGATCCTGGTCGTTCATCACATAGTAGCCAAACAGGGATTGGTAAGCGATGGGCTCCAAGGGTTCCACCGACAGCCGCGCCCCGGTGAGGGCGTTGGTGATGATGTGGGGATAGGGGTCCATCCTCCCGCCGGTGCCGTTGATGGGATCGATGATGCACACCACCTGTCCCGGCTGGAGGGTGAGGCTTTCTCCCGTCAGGCGGCTGTAGTCGCCGGCGGAGAGGAAGAGCTCAGAGTTTTTCAGCTCCAGATACTCCTCCCGCACTTTGACGCCCAGGGCGGTTTCGGTTTCAATGGCATCGTAGCCGTCGATCCCCAGACGCAGCAGGGGCGCTTGGGCATAGCGGGTGATCTCCACGTCATACTGCGCCGCCAGCTGCTCCACTTCTTCCCCCTGGGGGATGTCCTGGTCGGCGCGGAAGTGATAGACATAGTCCACCGGGCGGGCATCGTAGCCCACCATGGCCCCAGCACCCATCATGGGAGAGTAAAAGCTGCCAAAATAGGCCGCGACGATGAGCAGGGTCATCACCAGCAGGTTGCGTACCGTCTGCCGGCCCTGGAACTTCATCATAGAGGTGGAGATCAGGTCCTTGTACTGCCGCCGCTTCCCGCCCCAACCGTTGACCACAGTATGCAGCAGGAGCATATACAGACCCACCAGAGCTGGGATGTAAAAGATCCCGGTGAGACCCTCCGGCGGATACCAGTGCAGCACCTGGATAAAAACGGTGGAGGACATGTAACCCGTGAACAGACCCGCCGCCGTCAAAACGATGCCCAGACCACCATACCAGCGAGGCACGGCTTTGATGGGTTCAGACTTGTGGGACTCCTGGACCACATCGATGATGTTGGTCCGCCGGATGGAGCGCCAGCCCAAAACGAAGATCATCAAAATGACAAAAACAGAGAACAGCAAGGTCAAAAGATAGGCTTGGGGATCAAAGGTCAGGCGCATTTCCCGGGTGTTCACCACGCTCATACGGAAACACTGCCAGATCACCCAGGCCAGGGGCATCCCCAGGACCGCCCCAGCGGCACAAGTGCCCACGGAGAGCAGGCCCATCTCCCGAAACAGTTCACTCTGAATCTGCTTCCGGGAGGCTCCCAGGGCCAGGAAAATCCCCGTCTCCCGGGACTTTTGCCGGAAGAAAAGCCCTGCGGCATAGGTGGTGAACACGGCACAGCCGATCACCGCCAGAACAAAAATCATCATGATCTGCTTCCGGCTGTCGCCCCCCTCAGGCAGTACCGTGAGGATGGTGGGAGAGCGCATCATGCAGGCATAGGCGGTGATGAGCAGGACGGAGAAAAAACTGCACCCGCCCAGCAGCGCATACTGTCCCCGGCTGCGCCGGCGCAGAGAGGCGTAAACTTGGGTGAAGGTTTTCATGGCTGTCTCACTCCTTTCCCATTTCTCGGATGGCGTCCAGCAGCTGGTCTTGGAAGTCTTCGCGCGCAAACCCCTCCCGGGCCAGGACCCGCCACACCACGCCGTCCCGGAGGATGACCACCCGGTCGCAGAAAGAGGCGGCGAAGGAGTCGTGGGTGACCATGAAAATGGTGGCCCCCAAAGCGGATTTGGCCTGCTCAAAGGAGGCGATCACCGCCCGGGTGGACTTGCTGTCCAGATTGCCCGTCGGCTCGTCGGCCAAAATCAGCAGAGGATGGTTGATCAGAGCCCGGGCGACAGCGGTGCGCTGCTTTTCGCCGCCGGAAATTTCGGCGGGATACTTCTCCCGAATGCCGGAGATGCCAAAGGCTTCACAGAGTTGGTCCGCTCGGGTCTCGGCCTGTTGCGAGACGCTGCCGCTGATGATGGCGGGGAGGAGGATGTTCTGGCGAACGGTGAGACCGTCCAGAAGAAGAAAGTCCTGAAAGACAAAGCCCAGCTTTTGGTTGCGGACCTTCGCCAAGGCATCCTCATCCAGCCGGGCCAGATCCAGCTTGCCCAGACGGATGGAACCGCTGTCGGTGGGAATATAACAGGAGATGCAGTTGAGCAGCGTGGTCTTGCCGGAGCCAGAAGGACCCATGACGGCAACGAACTCCCCCTCGGCTACCTCCAAAGATACGCCCTTGAGAACTTCATAGGTGGTCTTTCCCACCTGATAGGACTTGTGCAGATTTTCAACGTGTAACATTGTGTACTCCTTTCCGTCGGGGTGTGATTAGAAGAATTGAATGAGACCAAGAACGGCCAGATGCGCGGGATAGAAGGCATAAAAGAACCACTTAGGAACCTTGAGATGGGTGTTGGTCCGCAAGAAAATCAACGGTGCAGCCAGAAGTGAGAAGATAAGCCAATCCACAGCGTGTCCGCCTACCACCAGGGCCAGGGGGTCCTCCGGGGAGCCGTTCCACAAACAGCCGATGTAATCCAGAACAAACAGCAGCGCGCCAAGTTTCGGATGATTGCGGCAGAGGAAAAAGATCAGCATCAAGATGATCCCGTTGGCGGAGTAATCAAAACTAAGGAAACTCGCCGCCAGGAAAGAGAGGATAAACAGCCACCACTTGCGTTCCTTGAACCCCACCATAGCCAGGAGGGAAATAAAGAGCGTAGAGAAAATGTTCCAGTTGGACCATTCTGTCATCCAGTCGTCGTGATGAAAGGCCAGGACATAAAAGGGCTGTGAAATCACGGCAAAGAGAAGAAGCCGGCCCAAATAACGCTTACTATCCTTGGTGTAAAGCAACCCTACGGTCATGCAGTAGCAAAAAAGCGGAAAGGCCAGACGCCCGATCCAGCGAAAGATCCCGACTTCGGGGAAGAAGATGCCGCCGATGTGATCGATGAGCATGGAGAAGATGGCGACGAGTTTCAGGAAATCGGTGTCCAGATTGGTCATCAGCCGGGGTCCCTGCGCTGGGAGCTGAGCAGGGGTGGTAAGAATAGAAGGAATGTTAGCCGCCATGGTTTCGTGCCTCCTTTGTCTTTCTGAGGCTAGGATAGCGCAAAAAAAGATCCCCTGCAGGAGGGGATGTCAGTTTTGGCGTCTTCGCCGTTACTTTTGGACGCCGACGCGGCGATGATGTCATCTTTGACGCTTTTCCCGTCAACTTTGGTTTGGCGCAGCCTGAACTTTGTGGTACAATGAAGCCAAATCTAAAACGCGATATGAAACGCCCCAATCAAACACCCACCCAGGCCCAAATAGAACGCCCACCCACCCAGTCCCCACCCACCC
>JAAWAE010000034.1 GCA_022792035.1 Ruminiclostridium sp.
ACCGCGCCTGCTTTGAAGCTATCATCGTACCGAGGTGGTGGCGTTCCCTTTTTTGTCCTTTTCTGTTCCATGCTTTTGTGCTCCTTTCCTTTCCAGTTTACGACTGATTCCTCTGTCCGTCAATACGGGTATGGGGGCACTATCACTTTCGTACCCACATAGTCACTCAAAAAAATCTCCCCTTTCAAAAATCTAAGCTCAATACACCAAGTTAAATAGGCTTTAATTTGATTTTCGTCTGTCACCTAAATGTTACCATATGCCAGAAAAGAAGTCAACTATTTCAGTATAAAATCATCTAAAACAGTCCAAATGAGCAACAGAAAATGGGGTCAGACGACCTCATAAAATTCAATCCACTTTGTTATGATAAATACAAAGAGGGTGAGAGGGTTTGGTTAGTGCGAAGATAGTCGGCGAAGTTATCCAGGCATGCCGCATAGAGAAAAAGATATCCCAAGAAATACTCAGTGGCCTTGCTGGATTAGACAGAACGCACTATAGTAAAATTGAGCGTGGACTACGCAGTCCAACGCTGGATACCCTCTTTAAGATTTCACATGCGTTAGGAATTCCACCGCATATATTGGTGTTGAAAATAGAAGAAGCAATACAAAAACAAGGGAATGGAAGTTAGGGGGTACCTGTGTATTTACCAGAAATCGGAACAAGGCTCAAGCAGCTGCGAAGCCAGCGCAACATCTCGCAAATCGATCTGGCCAGACAGCTGGGCGTTTCAAAGTCGGTGATCAGCTCCTATGAAAACGAAATACACCTGCCTCCCTATGATGTATTGATAAAAATGGCCCGGATGTTTGGGGTAAGCACGGATTACCTTTTAGGGGCTGGCGGAAACCGCTCCATCAACGTGGACGGGCTGACAGACCGGCAGATCGAGGCGGTCACGATGATCGTGGAGGAGCTGCGAACCACCAATAATATAAGGGGATGAAGAGCATGATTTACCACGCTTGTGAGTGGAAAGTGAGGCTGGGATGCTATGATTTTGTACGATAATATGTGGGAAGTTATGAAGGAAAAGGGTATCACGCAATATGCGTTGATTCAAAAGTACAAAGATTGAAAAAGAATTGCAGGAGCAAGCGTGTAAGGAAAAGGCATGACCCCACTTTTAGTGGCGGTCATGTTTTTATGATCGAGGACACGCAGCTAGTATATAACATTTTGTTCTGCGAGTCAATATAACAAAACGTTATATCTATACTATTTTTGAACACCATAGTACAAAGGAGAGGTTCAAAGATGTATAGACGGCTGCGCGACCTGCGGGAAGACAAAGATTTACTGCAAAAAGACTTGGCGGAATATCTCCACTGTTCCCAGGTTTGTTATTCCCACTACGAGATGGGCAAGCGGGATATCCCCACGGAGGTCCTTATCAAACTGAGCAGCTATCACGATACCAGTGTGGACTACCTGCTGGGTCTTACGAACGTAAAAACCCCTTATCCAAGAAGGTAACAAAACAGGGGACAGCCACCGCTGTCCCCTGTCCTTATTCTTCCTCTTCGGGCGCTTCCGGCTCCCGCAAATCAATCCAAACGCTATCCTTGTTCCCGTCCACATCGGTATACTCCAGCATAAGAAAGGCCGGGTCAAAGTTGAGGCTGCCCTGTTCGCTCTTCAGGACGATGATATCATATTCCTCCCCGGCGCACACCCGCATCAATGCGTTGTTCAGTTCGGCCGGTTTATAGCGTTCAAAGTGCCCCTGCACCATCTCCCCGCCCACGGCCACGAACACCGGCGACAGATTCAGCAACAGCTCACTGGCGGAGGACTCACAGTCCACGGACATGGTACCCCGCAGCAGCAGGCGGTTGCGGATCAAATAGTTGGGATACTCCAGCTTGATCCGCGCGTTGTCCCAGAGGGCCGTGAAACGGAAGGTATAGTCCACGGTGTTGACGTTGGTGCCGGTCTTGGTGTGGATGGTCAGCTCTTCTCCCAGGACATAGGGGTCGATCCGGGTCCCGCCCTGGATGGCGGGGGTGGGGTTGGGCGGAGCCTGGTCGCAGGCACACAGCAGGCCGCACAGGAGGAAATACAAGAGCCGTACGGCCGTGGTCCGCAGGGCTTTCCAACGCGTGGGGGCGGGGAGGGACTGTTTCATTCCGATCCAACCTTTCCTTTAATAGAGCTCCCATCCTTACAAGGAGGGGTGAACACGACTATACCCTAAATAAAGGTCCAGGTCAAGAGTGGAAACTGTGACATTTTTCATACGTTTTGGTAAACTTTTCGACGGCCTTTTCTGCCCCTTCTTCCTGCCCCTTGAAAAGGGGGAAACGGGGGCCTTTTCCCGGGGAATTGACAAGTGCCGGTGCTTTCCGTTATAATAAAAGAGCCCCTCAGCCGGAGGGGACTGAGGAGCGCTGTTACATATGGTGGTCAGCTCACCGATTGCCCCCCCAAGGGTAGCCTGAACGGGGGGAGGTGATGCGGATGTGGCGTGAGAAGCTCTTGATGCTGCTGCGCGTGTTAGCGTGCATGGCGGTGTTGATCTTACTTATGATCACAAAGGCTTGCTGACTGCCCGGTAGCAACGAGCAGTCAGCATAAATTTTTTATGCAAAACTGTTGGGAAGCTGACCGCTGTAACAGCACTCCACTGTGTTTATTATACGCGCCTGTCCCTGTCTTGTCAACGAGAAGATGAGGGGATTGGGCATTGATTTTATAGGATAGTAAGGAAGTGAAGCTATGAAGCTGCTGGTGATCGACGGCAATTCCATCGTCAACCGGGCCTACTACGGCATCCGCCCCCTGACCAATAAGGAGGGCTTCCCCACCCATGCCATCTTTGGCTTTTTGAACATCCTCCGGCGCATGGTGGAGGAAGTGGACCCGGATGCCCTCTGCGTGGCCTTTGACCGGAAGGAGCCCACCTTCCGCCACCTGGCCTACGAGGGCTACAAAGCCCAGCGCAAGGGGATGCCGGAGGAACTGGCGGTGCAGATGCCGGTGCTCAAGCAGGTGCTGGACGCCATGAACATCCCCTGCTACGAGATGGCAGGCTGGGAGGCGGACGACCTCATGGGGACGATTTCGCGCAAGTGCGAAGCGGCGGGTTGGGACTGCCGCATCGCCACCGGGGACAAGGACTCCCTCCAGCTCATCACCCCCCACACCTATGTGGAGCTGGTGACCACCCGCATGGGCAAGACCACCACCCGGGAAATGGACCCCGCCGCCTTCCAGGAGACCTACGGCTTCGAGCCGATCCACATCGTGGACTTGAAGGCCCTCATGGGGGACGCCTCCGACAACATCCCCGGGGTGAAGGGGGTGGGGGAGAAGACCGCTATGGGACTGATCCAGATGCATCGTTCCATCACCCAGCTTTACCACTGCCTGCCGGAGGTATTCACCGCTCCGGATACCCCGGCCAAGCCCGGTATGATCAAAAAGCTCACGGAGGGGAAGGAGAGTGCCTTCCAGTCCTACGAGCTTTGTACCATCCGCTGTGACGCCCCCCTGGAGTTCGTCCCGGAGGACGCTCTGCGCCGTCCGGTGAACGCCGCGCCGCTGCGGGAGCTGCTGGTCCAGCTGGAGTTCCATAAACTCATCACGGAGCTGGGCCTGGATATGCTCCAGACCCCCGAGGCCCAGGAGGCCGCGCCGGTACCGGCTGCGTCGGCGGTGCTGCTGACCACGGCGGCGCAGATGGAAGAACAGCTGAAAAAATGGGAGGCGGCGGACCATGTGACGGTCCTGCCCCTGCCGGAGCTGGCCGGGGTGGCGGTGTGCTGCCAGGACGGTGAGGAGGAACGGGTCTATGCCCTTCGGGAGGAGGGATACCAGGGGGACTATGGGGCCTTTCTGGCCGCCCTGTTCTCTGACCGGGTGAAGAAGGTGGGGCATGGGGTCAAGGAGCTCTGCCGCGCCTTGCTGGAGCGGGGAGCCCCTATGGGGGGCTTTCTCTTCGACACGGAGCTGGCCGCCTACCTTTTAGACCCCACCGCCGGGAGCTATGCCCTGGGCAAGCTGGTGCAGTCCTACTTCAAGGACAGCGGCACGCCGCCTCAGGAGGCGGACCAGGCGTGGTACGCCGACACCGCCTGGGTGGAGGCCCTGTACGGCTGTCTCGCCCCCAAGCTGGACGAGCTGGGCTTGCGGGAGGTCCACGACAAGGTGGAGCTGCCGCTGTGTCCCGTCCTGGCGGAGATGGAGCAGGCGGGGATGCTGGTGGACCGGGATGCCTTGGAGCGATTTGGGGCCGACCTGCGCCAGGGCATTGAGACCCTGGAGGCGGAAGTCTTTGCCCTAGCCGGACAGACCTTTAATTTGAACTCTACCCAACAGCTGGGGAAAATCCTCTTTGAAGATTTGGGCCTGCCTCCGGTAAAGAAGACCAAGACGGGGTACTCCACCAGCGCCGAGGTCTTGGAAAAACTTCGGCCTTCCGCGCCCATCGTCGATAAGATTTTGGACTATCGTCAGCTCACCAAACTCAACTCCACCTATGTGGAGGGGTTATCCCGGGGCATCGGGGCGGACGGACGCATCCATACTTCCTTCCAGAACACCGTTACCGCCACGGGACGGCTCTCCTCCACGGAGCCGAACCTGCAGAACATCCCGGTCCGTACCCAGCTGGGGGCCCAGGTCCGCACCATGTTCACCGCTCCAGAGGGGTGGGTCCTGGTGGATGCGGATTACTCCCAAATTGAGCTGCGCCTGCTGGCCTGCATCTCCGGGGACGAGCGGATGATCCAGAGTTTTCTTTCCGGGGAGGATGTCCACACCCACACGGCGTCCCAGGTTTTTGGGGTCCCGCCGGAGCAGGTGAGCCACGAACTGCGCCGTCGGGCCAAGGCGGTGAATTTCGGCATCGTCTACGGCATCTCCGGCTTCTCCTTGGCCCAGGACATCGGGGTTACCCAGAAGGAGGCCAAGGAGTACATGAACAAGTACCTGGAAACCTTCTCCGGGGTCCGGGCCTATATGTACGGTGTCAAGGAGCAGGCCAAGCTGGACGGCTATGTGACCACCCTCATGGGCCGCCGCCGGTGGCTGCCGGAGCTGCTCTCCTCCAACTTCAACCTGCGTGCCTTTGGGGAGCGGGTGGCGCTGAATATGCCCATCCAGGGCACGGCGGCGGACGTGATGAAGCTGGCGATGATCCGGGTGTCCGGGGCGTTGAAGGCCCAGGGCCTGCAGGGACGGCTGATCCTCCAGGTCCACGATGAACTCATCGTGGAGTGTCCCCAGGAGGAGGCAGAGCAGGTGAAGCGGCTCCTGAAGGAAGAGATGGAGGGCGTGATCCAGCTGGCGGTCCCCCTCACCGCCGAGGCCGGAGTAGGCCGCAGCTGGGGGGAGGCGAAGGCATGAGCGAAAACTATACTCTGGTGCCCATGGACCGCTCCCACCTCAGCGGGGTGGCGGAGCTGGAGCGGATGTGCTTCACCACCCCTTGGAGCGAGGCCATGCTGGAGGAGGAGCTTTACAACGACACGGCCTCTTTCATCGTGGCGGAGGGGGAGGACGGGAGCGTTTTGGGTTACGCCGGCCTCCACGCGGTCCTGGACGAGGGATACATCGACAACGTGGCGGTCCGTCCGGACTGCCGCCGGCAGGGGATCGCGGACCGTCTGCTGGACGTATTCTGCCGCTTTGGAGCGGCGAACTTATCTTTTTTAACCCTGGAGGTCCGGCCGTCCAACACAGCTGCTGTGGCGCTTTATGAAAAGCACGGCTTTGCGGAGGCGGGCCGCCGCCGGGATTATTATGAAAACCCCAAGGAGGACGCCCTCCTCCTTACCCGGGACTTTGGAAAGGAAGGGACCCTATCGTGATTATTTTGGCAGTGGAATCCTCCTGCGACGAGACCGCTGTGGCCCTGGTACGGGACGGGAGGGAGGTTTTATCGGATTGTATCGCCTCTTCGGCGGAGATGCACGAGCTTTACGGCGGCGTGGTGCCGGAGATCGCCTCCCGGAAGCACATCGAGGTCATTGCCTCCCTGGCGGACGCGGCGCTGGAGCAGGCGGGCTTGGAGCGGCGGGACATCGACGCGGTGGCGGTGACCTATGCTCCGGGACTGATTGGGGCGGTGCTGGTGGGGGTGAATTTTGCCAAATCCGTGGCCTATGCTTTGGGGGTGCCGCTGATCCCGGTCCACCATGTTCGGGGGCACATCGCGGCAAATTACATCGCCTACCCGGAGCTGGAACCGCCCTTCGTGTGCCTGTGCGTCTCTGGGGGGACCTCCCTAATCGTGGACGTGCGGGGATATACGGACATGGCGATTTTGGGTGCCACCCGGGACGACGCGGCAGGGGAGTGTTTTGACAAGATCGCCCGGGTCATGGGCTTAGGGTATCCCGGCGGCGGCCCCTTGGACCGAGCGGCCCAGGGCGGGAACGACCGGGCCTTTGATTTACCCCGGGTCCATATCCAGGACGCGCCGTTGGATCTGTCCTTTTCTGGCTTAAAGACGGCGATGCTCAACCAGATCCATAAACTGGAGCAGAAGGGGGAGGCCCTGCCGGTGGCGGACTTGGCGGCGTCTTTTGCCGCGGCGGTCAGCGACGAGCTGGTACCCCGGACGATAGAGGCGGCGAAGGCGCTGGGGTATGGGAAGGTAGCGGTGGTCGGCGGGGTAGCGGCCAATTCCCGGATTCGGCGGGACTTGGAGGACGCCTGCAAGCGACAAGGTTTTACCCTTTACATGCCTCCCCTGAAATTGTGCGGGGACCATGGCGCAATGATTGGAAGTCAGGGGTATTATGAATATCTGGCGGGGAATCTTGGGGGGACGGATTTGAATGCGTTTGCCAACCGGGACATCTCATTGGGCGTTTGAATTTGTGGGGCTCAAAAAGTTTTACACGGTTTTGAACAGTTATCAACAGGGTTGTGGAAAACTCGGTGGAAAGTGTGGATAACTTTCTGTAGAATTCAGGCGGGAGATTTCTGGGAGGAGGCGGTCAGGTCCCAGAAATCTCCCTGCGTGGTATACGATAGGTATAATTTGCTGATTATGGTTGACAGGTGGGGGGAGATGTGCTATAATAATTTCCACTGATTTCCCCTTGCTACTGTGGCTCAGTTGGTAGAGCAGCTGATTCGTAATCAGCAGGTCGCCGGTTCAAGTCCGGCCAGTAGCTCCAAAAACCCCTTGAACCGCAACGGTTCAAGGGGTTTTGCTTTTGCGGAGGGGACACATTTTCGCGCTTTTGGTGCCCGTTTGGTGCCCGAAACCACGAAAAATAGCGCAGGATACGAGAGGAAAAGCAGCAGGGGAACTAATCTCCTGCTGCTTTCTTACATTTTTCTTCCACCGTTTCGCCCCCGCCTACCAGATCGGTGAAGCGGTCAAAAGTCTCCATAGCTTTCGCCTGAGCGGAGGCGATGGCGTGTGCATAAATGTTGGCGGTGGTGCTGGCCTGGGCATGGCCCAGTTGCTTGGAGACCACAACCAGAGGCGCACCGTCGGCAATCATCAGTGTGGCGTAAGTGTGCCGTTACGGTATAATAAGGACAAATCGGAAAACCCATTATTACCAAGGTTGCTCAGGTGTTGTAAAGCGCGCA
>JAAWAE010000035.1 GCA_022792035.1 Ruminiclostridium sp.
CATGTTCTCAAAGGGGTCCTCCAGCTCGATCTCCTTGGCGATGGTCACGCCGTCGTTGGTGACCAGGGGAGTGCCGTAGGCTCTCCACAGAACCACGTTGCGGCCCTTGGGGCCCAAGGTGACCTTGACGGTGTTGGCCAGCTGGTCTACGCCCCGCTCCAGGGCCTGACGGGCTTCTTCTCCATAACTGAGCATCTTAGCCATAGTATTTTAACTCCTTTCGATTTTAGAGGATCAGTCTTCCACAACGGCGACGATGTCGCCCTGCTTGACGATGGTCAGCTCCTCGCCGTCCACCTTTACATCGGTACCCATGTACTTGCTGGTGATGACCTTATCACCGGGCTTGAGGATCATCTTTACTTCCTTGCCGTCTACCAGACCGCCGGGGCCTACGGCGACGACGATGGACATATCGGGCTTCTCCTTGGAAGCGGCGGTGAGGATGATGCCCCCCTTGGTGGTCTCTTCTGCTTCCAGGCGCTTGATGACGACGCGGTCAGCCAGAGGTTTCAGAGTCATATTGCGTTCCTCCTTATATTTTTAGTGAATTGGTTAATAAAGTATAATCCGTTTCTCTTTAGCACTCTTTTGTTCTGAGTGCTAACAACGTATATTATAATACCCTTCCCGCTGGGATTCTGCAACATAGAAAGCTCTGAAAACGAGAGAAATTTCCAGATCATTTTTGTGCACTTCGCAGAAAAGCGGAGAAAATCTCCTCAATCAGGGCTGAGACGGTGGTTTCACCCCATACTGAAAAAGGTCACAGCGGAGCATACCGTTGTACAGCTTCCGTTTTTTGTCGGCCTTCTGGCCAAAGGCCGTCTCAAAGTCAGGATGCGCCGAGAGGATACTTAATTTCCATCCTTTTGGCAGTCTTAGCGCCGTTTTGCCAAAATCCCGGTACAGCGCCTGGGCCTGCTCCCGCTCCATAAGCCGCTCTCCATAAGGGGGATTGCACACGATGCGGCCATACGTCTCCCGCCGGGAAAAGCTCCGGGCGTCGGTCTTGGTGAAGCGGACCAGATCCTCCACATCTGCCTTGACGGCATTGCTCCTGGCAATGGCCACGGCGTTGGGGTCGATGTCCCCGCCCCAGATGTCATAGTCCCCATCATACTCCCCGTCCATCGCTTCCCCTGCCGCGTCCACCCACACGCTGGAGGGCAGCCAGCTCCAACGCTGGGCGGAAAAGCTGCGGTTCAGCCCCGGGGCCCGATTCTTGGCAATCAGGGCTGCTTCAATGGCGATGGTCCCCGAGCCGCAGAAGGGATCACAGAAGGGGTCCCGCCCCCGGTAGCCCGACAGCATCACCAGAGCCGCAGCCAGGGTCTCCCGCAGAGGCGCGGCCACGCCCACCGCCCGGTAGCCCCTCTTATATAAGCCTGGACCGGTGGTATCCAGCATAAGTGTGACCTGATCCTTCATAATAGAAAACTGGACTTGATAGACACTCCCGGTCTCTGGCAGCGTATCCTGGTGGTACCGCTCCCCCAGGCGCACCGCCACCGCCTTCTTTACAATAGACTGGCAGGACGGCACGCTGTGCAGCGCCGAGTTCAAACTGTATCCCTTGACCGGAAAAGCCCCCTCCCTGGGAATGAAGTCCTCCCAGGGCAGGTCCTTCGTCCCCTGGAACAGCGCCTCAAAACTCTGGGCCGGGAAGCTGCCCAGTTCCAGGAGCACCCGCTCTCCGGTGCGCAGGTTCAGATTCAGCCGGGGGAGATCCCGCTGCGTTCCTTGGCAGAATACCCTCCCGTTCTCCGTCTGGACCTGCTCCATCCCCAATCGTTTCAGTTCCTTGGCCGTCAGGCCCTCTATCCCCAGCAGTGTGGGGATCACAAAGCGCAGTGTTCCCATGAAATGCCTCCTCCAAAAATCGTCAGAGAATACTATACCTGTTTTCCTTCCCTTTGGCAAACCCTTTCTTAAAAAATTCCGTAAAAATTCCTTGTACTTGTAAATACCGAATTTCCCCTTCTTTTCTTGCATTTCAACGGGCTATGTGGTATGCTTAGGCCATAGAGTACGAGACTGGACCGCTTCCCAGCGTCCAGCCCCGCAGCAGACGAAATTTATGCAGAAAGCTGAGATGATGCGTCCCTTATGGACAGTACCTGTATCACCCTTGCCTTGATCCTCGTGGTCTTGATCGCCCTGTCCGCCTGGTGCTCCTCCACGGAGACCGCCTACTCCTCCGTCAACAAGGTCCGCCTGAAAAGCAAGGCGGAGGACGGCAGCGGCCGGGCGAAACTGGCTTTGGACCTTTTGGCGCAGTATGACAAGCTCCTGTCCTGTATCCTCATCGCCAACAATATCGTCAACCTCACCGCCGCAACTTTGGGTACCCTGCTCTTCACCCGGCTCTTTCAAAGCTACGGCCCAGCCATCTCCACCATCGTCCTGACGGTGCTGGTGCTGATTTTTGGCGAGATCACCCCCAAAACCTTGGCAAAGGACCACGCCGAGAAGGTCTGTATGGCCGCCGGGCCGGTCCTGCGGGTGGTCCTGACGATCCTGACCCCCCTGCATATGTTCTTCGGTCTTTTCCTGAAACTGGTGACTCGGGTCTTCCACCCCGCCAAGGATGAGGGCATCACCGAAGAGGAGCTGATCACCATGGTGGAGGAGGCCGAGAGCGAGGGCGGCTTAGAACACCACGAAAGTGAGCTCATCCGAGCGGCCATCGAGTTCAACGACATGGAGGTAGAGGAAATCCTCACCCCCAGAGTGGATATCCTGGCGGCACCAGATACCGTTTCCATGGAGGAGCTGGCAGTACACTTTGCCGAGAGCGGCTATTCCCGCATCCCCATCTACCACACCTCCATCGACAACATCATCGGCTTGGTCCACGAGAAGGATTTCTTCTCCGCCCGGTATCATAACCACTCCGATGTCTCCAGCCTCATCTCCCCTGTCTATTATACCACCGGTTCCGCCCAGATCTCCGACCTGCTCCGGCGGCTCCAGCACCATAAGACCCATATGGCCGTGGTGGTGGATGAGTACGGCGGTACCATGGGCATCGTGACCTTAGAGGATATCCTAGAAGAGTTGGTCGGTGAGATCTGGGATGAGCATGACGAAGTGGTGGAGGAGTTCAAAAAGCAGGAGGACGGCAGCTACCTCATCTCCTGCTCCGCCAACCTGGATGACCTCTTCGACCGTTTCTCTATCCGCGCCGGCGACATCGACTCCGCCTCCATCAGCGGCTGGGTCCTGGACCAGCTGGGCCGTCTCCCGGCGGAGGGGGACAGCTTCGTCTATGAAGATCTCCATGTTACCGTCACCAAACTGGACCACCGGCGTATCCTGGAGATCCGCGTGGCGGTGATCCCCCAGGAGGAGCCGGAGGAACGCGGCAAATAGGAAAATACATGAAAAATCCCCAGCGTCTCGAGTGTATCGGCGCTGGGGATCTTTGTGTTTTTCTCCCGTTCATATTTTCCGGCAGACAGAGTATACTAGCAAAACAGATTTTTTGCATGGAGGTGACGGCTTTGATTCCCTGTACAGACCCCTGTATCTATCAGCAGGAAGGCTGCTGCACCTTGTCCCGGGCGGTCTCCAGCGGCCGGCCAGCCATGGGACAGGGCTGCATCTACTTCCTGCCCCACTCACAGCAGCGCCGCCAGCGCCTCCCGGATGTTGCGCACCGGGATCAGCTGTAAGCCTTCCGGGGCCACCACCGTCTGTTTCCCATGGCTTTTGGGGACCAGGCATTTGTGAAAGCCCAGGCGGCGGATTTCAGACAGACGCTGGTTTAAGGTGGAGACCGCCCGGAGCTCACCGGTCAGTCCCACCTCCCCTACAGCAACCAAATCCGCCGGAACAGGCTTGTCCCGGAAGGAAGAGGCCAGGGCCAGGATGGCCGCCAAGTCCGCCCCCGGCTCGTCCAGGTAGAGGCCACCGATGACGTTCAGATAGGCATCACAGGTGTTCACCAGCAAACCGCCTCGTTTTTCCAGCACCGCCATCAGCAGCATGGCCCGATTGTAATCGAAACCATTGGTGCTGCGGCGGGGATTGCCAAAGGCCGTGGGGGTCAGGAGCGCCTGGACTTCCGCCAGAACGGGACGGGCCCCTTCCATGACACAGGTGACGCAGGTCCCCGGCTCGTCGGTAATCCTTCCCTCCAGCAGGGCCTGGGAGGGATTCGGAACTTCCCGCAGGCCGCTGTCGTCCATTTCAAAGACGCCGATCTCATTGGTAGCGCCGTAGCGGTTCTTGGCCGCCCGGAGAATCCGGTAAGACTGCCTGTCCCCCTCAAAGTAGAGCACACAGTCCACCATGTGCTCCAGAACCTTGGGTCCCGCCAAACTCCCCTCCTTGTTTATATGTCCGATGATAAAGATGGTAATGTCCTGGCTCTTGGCCAGCTGCATCAGGGCCATGGTACACTCTTTCACCTGAGAAACGCTTCCTGGGGCGGAGCTCTGGTCTCCATGGTACATCGTTTGAATCGAGTCCACGATCAAAATTTCCGGCCGGCTCTCCTCCACCACTTGGAGGATGGTCTCCAAATTATTCTCGCCGAAGAGGTACAAGCCCAGATCCCCCACCCCCAGACGCTGGGCGCGGAGCTTCAGCTGGCTCTCCGACTCCTCCCCGGATACATACAGTACCCGGGCAAAGGAGCAAAACTGCTGGCAGATCTGGAGCATCAGCGTAGATTTCCCGATCCCCGGCGCGCCGCCAATGAGCACCAGGGACCCTTTCACCCCGCCGCCGCCCAGGACTCGGTCCAGTTCGTTGAGTCCGGTGGAAAAACGGATTTCCTGGGAGACGTCGATCTCCGACACCAGACGGGGCTTCCGGGTCAAAAGAGGCTCTCGTTCCCGGACCGCCCGCCCTTTTCCCTTGGGGGCGGCAGGCTGTTCCACGATGGTATTCCAGCTGCCGCAAGCCTGGCACTGTCCCTGCCACTTTGGGGTCTCATTGCCGCACTCTGTACAATAAAAAACCGTCTTTGTCTTCATATCAAAGAACCTCCCTCTTCTGTCTCTTCGCTGCATACATAGCAGGCCCCCAGCACCATGGCCAGCTTCATCTGATACGCTTTTTCCTGGAGCAGCCGGTCTTCCTCAGGGTTGGAGAGAAAGCCGCATTCCGTCAGCACCGCCCGGCAAGTGATGTGGTTCATCAGGTACACAGAGCTTTGGATGTGCTGGGGCTTACGGGTGTTTTGGGGGTCCAAGCTCGTATGAATGGTCTCCTGGATCTTCCGGGCCAGAGCCTGGGACCCTGCGCCGTCGCCGTAAAACACCTGGGTCCCGTGGTAACGCTGGTTGGGATAAGAATTCTGGTGGATGCTGATGAGTGTGGCATTCTCCACGCCGTTGACCCGCGCCACCCGGTTATGCAGATCAGACACCTTTTTCTCCCGAATGGTCTGGGCGTCCTGGTCATGAATGGAACAGTCCTCCTCCCGGGTCAGCATCGTATGGACCCCGTAAAATCCCATGAGCTGGTCCAGCTGGAGCGCGATAGACAGGTTGATCTCACTCTCCAGCTGCCCGGAGACCGAGACCGCTCCGCCGTCCTCCCCGCCGTGGCCGGGGTCGATAATCAAGGTCTGCTCCTCCATCCGGGCGAAGGCCGGAGCACTGCGGTGCTCCAGCAGCAGGACAGCGCCCAGACAGAGAAGGAATACTGCCAGCAGCAGGCCCATGAAGCGCAGGCGTTTCTTTCGATCCTTCATATTACATCCCTCCCCTGCACTGTATGCAGCCCAGGCAGGGCAGATACCGAAAAACCTCCATTCGCCCAGTTCCCCTTTCCTCCCCCATCGCATAAGCTGGAATGAACGCAGAGATCCTTGCTTCTGCGTCGTTTCTGTTGAAGGAGGCGCTTCTATTGTTCATTCAAAATGGAACCATTAAGCCGGACCCCAAGCCGGAAGGCAAACCAGATGGGAAACCGGAGGGCAACCCAGACGAGAGCTGCAAGCTCTGTGAAAACGGCCTGGGAAGCCTGCCTGAATGCGTGCCCTATGCGGTACCCTTCGTGGCAAAGCAATGCAACCCCAAAAAACGTTACCGCGATCTGCAGGCCCTGGAGTACGGGACCCTCTTCCCGGACCTGAACCTACCCTTCCATCTGAAGATCAATCCCGCCGAGTTGGCGAACACCCCGCTCAATCAGCTCCGAGCCCTGGACTTCGTCATCCTGGAGCTGGGCCTGTATCTGGACACCCACCCCTATGACGCCGAGGCCTTCTCCCTCTTCCGGGAATATGTCGCCCTGGAAAAGGCAGCACAAGAGAGTTATGTGGCCCAGTATGGCCCTCTGGTCCAGACGGACTCGGCCATCGACGGCGGCTTCACCTGGAGCAAAGGTCCCTGGCCCTGGCAGTATTCTGAGGAGGTGTAAGCTATGTTTATTTACCAAAAAAAGCTGCAATATCCTGTCCGCATCAAGAATCCAAACCCGGCTCTGGCCGCGCAAATCATCTCCCAGTACGGCGGTCCGCACTGCAAAAGGGTACAGTCAGGCAGCAACGAAATAGGCACCGAAGCCAGAGCTCTCCACGCAGGTCCCATCCTGGGCGATGAAGAGGGCCTCTACGCCCTGCAGGCTTTCCACCAAGTTCAGCCCCTCTTCCTGGCCTAGGAGGAGACAAGCCGTGGAGAGGGCATCCCCATCGGCGGAAGTTTGGGACAAGATCGTCACCGAAGCCAAGCCGTTATCCACAGGGAACCCAGTCACAGGGTCCAAAACATGGTGATAGCTTTGGCCTTGATGCGTAAACTTGCGTTCGTTGACCCCAGAGGTGACGATGCTCTTGTCCGATGTTTTGAGATAGCCCATCAGCTGGCCCTGCTCCTGGTTGGGGTCCTGGACGCCGATGGTAAAAACATCTTCCTTCGCGCTCTTGCCGCCGATGAGCAGGATGTTGCGTCCCAGGTCCAGTACGGCGTGTTCTACGCCCTGTTCGGTCAGCATCTCCTTCACCCGGTCAGCGATGAAGCCTTTGGCGATGGCCCCTAGGTTGGCGATCATCCCGGGTCTGCTTAAATAGGCCCGACCTTCCTCTACCAATAGGTCCTTGTCCCCGATCAAGGGCAGGACCGCCGCAAGCTCCTCGGAACTGGGATAGTGTCCCGCTCCATCGTGGATATCCCAGAGGTCGATGAGAGGGCCGGCCGTGACGTCAAAGGCCCCATGGGACAGGGCACTGTACTCCTTGGCTAGGCGGAGGACCTCCTCCGTCTCCGGCTGGATCTCCACCCAGTCCTGACCGGCTGCCTTGGCCAGCTTGTCCAGATCGCTCCCCTCCTGTTCCACACTGAGCAAAGCCTCCAGACGGCGGATCTCGTCAAAGGCTTGGTCTATGGTGGAAGCGTCCTTCCAATCGTAAAGGGTGATGGTTACGATGGTATCCAGCATGAAGTTGGTTTTGGACAGCGGCTCTTGCTGTCCGCAGGCAGAGAGCAGGAGCAGAAGCAACAGCAAGAGGGGCGATAACTTTTTCATGGTCGAGCGACTCCTTTTTCCTTCGTAGCTCCCATTATACCCTATCCCCTCTTCGCTGGCAAGGGATTCCCTTTTCTTCCCCGGACAAGCAAAACAGGCCGCCCTGGGGCATACCTTGAAGAAAGTATGCAAAGCGGGTGATGCTGTGAGTCAGAAAAGACGATACGCCGCACTGGCGGCAGGTTGGTTTTTGCTGCTGGCCTTTGCGGCCCTGCTCTTCTCCTTCCCGGAGGAGAGCGCAGCTGCGGCACGGCAGGGCATCAAACTCTGTTTGGACCTGCTCATCCCCTCCCTCTTCCCCTTCTTCTTCCTCTCCTCGCTGCTGATCTCCACGGGACTGGCCGGGTTGTGCGCCCGTCCCCTGGGGCGGCTCATGTCTCCCCTCTTCGGTGTCAGCGGCTCTGGCGCGGCGGCGCTGATCCTGGGCGCGGTGGGGGGGTATCCTGTAGGGGCGCGGACCCTGGCGCAGCTGGTAGAACGGCAGGAGTGCTCTCCGGAGGAGGCCCGGCGGCTCTCCCTCTTCTGCAACAACTGCGGCCCCGCCTTCTTCATTGGCGCGGCAGGGGCTGGGGTGTTCGGTTCCAAAGAGGCTGGATTTTTGATGCTGGGGGCCAACCTGAGCGCCGCGATCCTGCTGGGGATCTTCTTTCGGATGCTTCGAGGACGGCCTGCACAGGGCATGATCCACAGGCGGGGCGAGGTCTCCCTCTCCTCCCTGTCTGCGGAGCTTCCAGACTGTGTGCGCGGTGCGTTTACCTCCACTCTCAACGTCTGCGCCTATGTAATCCTCTTCTCTATCCTCACAGCCTTGACGGAGCGTTCCGGCGTCCTGCCTTTTTTGGTCGAGACCTGCTCCGCTCCGCTCCCCCTGGAACACAGCGAGACGCTATGCCGCAGTTTTCTGGTGGGATTGCTGGAACTTTCCACCGGCTCCGCCGCCCTGGAGAAGGCCACGGCCTCCCCTGGCGCCCTGCCCCTGGCCGCATTCATTCTGGGATGGGGCGGGCTGAGTGTCCACTGTCAGTCCCTGCCGTTTTGGCGGAAAGCTGGTGTCTCCGCGGCCCCCTATCTCTGGGCGAAGCTGGCGCAGGGGCTCCTCTCCGCCCTCCTTACATCTGTAGGTGTAAAGTTATTTCCCCTTACACTTCCGGTGATGGCTCCCGCTGGACTCCTCTCCGCCGCACCGCAGCTCCTCGGACAAGAAATTTTAGCCCTCTGGGCCCTTTCCGGTGTATATTTTCTCCTCTCCGGCAAAAAAAGACTGGAAAAGCAGCCGAAAAAACGCTATACTATTCACAAATGATTTCATGTCCAAGAAGGAGGCCCCATGCTCTTTTCCAAAAACATCGAGCCCATGTGCAGCTACTGCCAGCGGGGAAAAGCCCTGGAAGCGGATACCGTCCTCTGTATCAAAAAGGGGATCATGGCGGCCGGCAGCTCCTGCCCGTCTTTTCGCTACGATCCCCTCAAACGGGTGCCGCCTCGGCCCATCGCCCCGGATTTCAGTCGTTTGAAGGATGAGGATTTTCAGCTGTGATAACAAAAAAGAGCGCAAGGACCGTCCTGCTGGGGCGGTCCTTGCTCGTATCCGGTCATAGGATAGGAAAGCGGACTGTGACGGTGGTCCCCTGGTTCAACACGCTCTCCACGGTGATCTTGGCATCGTGGACCTTGGCGGCGTGTTTGACGATGGACAGCCCCAGGCCCGTACCGCCCACCGCCTTGGACCGGCTCTTATCCACCCGGTAGAATCGCTCAAAGATACGCTCGCGGCTGGCTTCCTCGATGCCGATGCCGGTATCCTGAACGGAGAGGACCACGGCACCGTCCTCCCGCACCACAGACAGTTCCGCTTCCCCGCCCTCCCGGTTATACTTGATGGCGTTGTCGCAGAGATTGTAGAGGATGCTATGCAGAAGCGCCGGGATCGCGCGCAGGGACGCTGACTCCCCCGATAACTTGAGGGTCACATGGGCAGCTTCTGCCTTGACCTCCAGGGCGTGAACGACGGTCCTGGCCAGCTCGTAGAGGTCTACGGTCTCCCACTCCATGTCCTGGGCGCCCTCGTCCAGGTGGGAGAGGCTGATGATATCCTCTACCAGCTGCCCCATCCGCTGGGATTCCCCATAAATCCGCTGAGCAAAAGAGGTCACGTCTTGGGGCGCCACCACGCCGTCCTTGATCAGCTCCGCACAGCCGGAAATGACGTGCAGGGGCGTTTTCAGCTCGTGGGAAACGTTGGCGGTAAACTCCCGGCGCAGCTGTTCGGCCTGACGCAGCTGCCGCTGCTGACTGTCCAGACGCCGGAGCAGCGGCGACAGCTCGTCGTAGCCCTGTTCAGCCAGAGGATGGTCTAAGTCCAGATCGTTCAGAGGGGCCACGATTTTCTTGGAAATCCGAATCGCCAAGCAGACAGACAGGGCAATGGCTACCGCCAGGATGATACAGAAGGGCTGCGCCATGCCTAACAGCAGCAGCAAGACGGAGTTTTGGGCCACCGACAGACGAAGGATCGTCCCGTCCGGCAGACGCTGCGCACAGTAGAGATAGCGGTTCATGAGGGTGGAGGAATAACGCCGGCTCTCACCGCTCCCCTCCGCCATGGCCTGGGACACCTCCTCCCGCTCCAAGTGGTTCTCCATCTGGGCGCGGTCGGACTGGCTGTCATAGAGGACGGTGCCATCAGTGCCGATCCAGGTGATGCGGCAGTTTTGCAGTTCCAGACCGCTGAAATATGCGGCCCCTCCCTGGGCGGCCCCCTGCGCCGCCAGCTTCGTCTGGACCCTGAGCTGGGCCTGCTGGACGTTGGAGAAATAGGGGTACAACACCCCCAGGATCAGCACAGAGGACGCCAAAAACACCGACAGCGCCGCAAAACAGATGGCCTGAAAGATTCGTTTCGTCATAGCTTGCTGCCCATACGATAACCCACGCCCCGGACCGTCTCAACATAGCCGCCGCAGTGCTTCAGCTTCGTGCGCAGGGTGGCGATGTGGACATCCACCGTCCGGGTCTCTCCGGTATAGCCGCCGCCCCATACTGCCGCAAGGAGCTGATCCCGGCTGAAAACCCGGCCCGGATGCTCCAAAAAGGTACACAGAAGCTGAAACTCCTTTAGAGTAAGCTCCACCTGCTCCCCAGCAGCCAGAACGGTGTGGGCCTCCCGGTCCACCTCCAAGTCCTTAAGACGCAGCACCAGCGGGATGGTTTTGGGCTGGGTCCGGCGGAGCACCGCCTTGATGCGGGAGATCATCTCCATCATCCCAAAGGGCTTGGACAGATAGTCATCCGCGCCCAGGTCCAGGCCCGTTACCTTGTCGTATTCCGTCCCCTTAGCCGTGGCCATGATCACCGGAATCTCCGCCATGACAGGGTTGGTGCGCAGACGGTTCAGGATGGAGAGGCCGTCCTCCCCCGGAAGCATGATGTCCAGGAGGATCAGCTCTGGACTCTCGGTCTCCAGCACCGCAAAGAGAGCGGCGGAATCCGCACAGCCCTTGGCTTCGTAGCCAGCACCCCGCAGAGCGTAAAGCATCAACTCCCGGATGGCTTGATCATCCTCAACGCAAAGAATCATAGCCCTTCTCCCCTTTCATTCCAAAGCATATTTTTCCGCGTAACGCCGGAAGCTGCTGGCAAAAGCCGGGTCCGTGTGTTTCACGGCATATAAGGTCTCGTGGAGGCGCAGGCCAGACTGGTCCGGTTCCAGCACATAGCCGGCGATGTTTGAGCAGTGGTCGGAGCTTCGTTCCAGGTCGGTCAGCAGGTCGGACCACACGAACCCCACCTGGATGCTGCACTTCCCCTGCTGCATCCGAAGGACATGACGGGTGCTCAGCTGCTCCTTCAGCAGGTCGATGACCTCTTCCAGCGGCTCCACCTGGGCGGCAGCGCTTCGGTCGTCGAGGGTGAAGGCCTGGAGGGTCAGGGTCAAAACCTCGTCAATGGCCTGGGACAGGACGGTATACTCCCGGCGGGCCTCCGGGCTGAGGCTTAGGCCCTTCTCCTGCAGCGCCTCCGCCGCCTCCAGGATGTTGACGGCGTGGTCAGAGATGCGCTCGAAGTCCCCAACGCTTTTCAGGAGCTTGGCCGCCTCCTCGCTGTCCTGGGCACTGAGCTTTTGGGCGCTGAGTTTTACCAAATAGTCCCCCAGGATGTCCTCATAACGGTCACAGCGGACTTCCCCGGCACGGATACTCTCCTGACAGGCCAGTGTCCCTTCTGGGAAGTCTCCCAGGGCACTGCGCAGGGACTGGACCGCACAGACGGCCATCTCCTCCGCAACGCTGCGGCACTGCTGCAGGGCCAGGGGCGGGACGGTGAGCAGGCGCTCGTCCAGCTCCGCCGTCTCCTCTGCCGCCTCGTCCCGGATGACGAAGCGGGACAGCCGCTCCAAAAGTCCAGCCATGGGCAGGAGGATGCTCACACAGAGGAGGTTGAATACTGTGTGGACCACGGCGATGCCAAAACCGGTGGCCGGTGCGCCGAGACCCTCCAGGGGCAGGAGCGCCTTTGCCAGGACAAAGACCGTCAGCAGCAGCCCAGATCCCATCAAATTGAAGGTCAGGTGGACGAATGCCGCCCGCTTGGCGTTCTTCCCCGCCCCGATGGCGGACAGCAGGGCCGTGATGCAGGTGCCGATGTTCTGCCCCATGATGATGGGGATGGCCGCGCCGTAGGGCACCTGTCCCGTCATAGAAAGGGCCTGCAAAATGCCCACGGAGGCCGAGCTGGACTGGATCAGCGCCGTGAGCAGCGCCCCCATCAGCAGCCCCAGGATGGGATTCTGGAAGAGGAGGAAGAGCGACTGGAAGGCAGGGACCTGCGCCAGACCGCTGACCGCGGCGGACATGGTCCCCATCCCGGACATCAGGGTGGCGAAGCCCAGGAGGATCAGCCCGCTGTCCCGCTTTTTCGGCTGCTTGAGGAAGAGATAAAAAACAATGCCAATCAGCGCCAGGACCGGAGTGAAGGAAGCGGGCTTGAGCAGCTGAAGCCAGAACACATCGCTGTCGATACCCGCTAGGGCCAGGAGCCAGCTGGTGATGGTGGTCCCCACGTTGGCGCCCATGATCACGTGGATGCCCTGGCGCAGCGTCATGACCCCGGAATTGACAAAACCCACCACCATCACTGTGGTGGCAGAGGAGCTTTGGATGATGGCAGTCACCCCGCAGCCCGTTAAAAATCCGGTCAGACGGCCGGTGGTGAGTTTACTTAAAATCCCTTTGAGCTGCCCGCCTGCCCGACGCTCCAGGGCCTGTCCCATCAGCTCCATTCCGAAGAGGAAGAGACAGAGCCCGCCCAGCAGCTCCAATGCGTCAAAAATATCCATTTTTACACCTCATTTTCTCATAATTTCTCATATAAATCAAGGATACCGGAGAAAAATCAATTCCGTTATCATGCTTATGTAAAATCGGTGCAAAATGCCAAAACGGCGCGGACCAGAGCCTTCCCAGTCCGCGCCGCACGTTTTTACTTTGTGGTGGTCAGGAGGATCAGCTGACGGTATAGCTCCCCCGCACCAGCAGGGTCACCCCAGAGCTGGCTTTGATGCTCAGCGAGGTGTCTGTTACCATATACAGGTGGTTGCTGATCAGCTCACCGCCGTCGTACACCAAGCCCGATGTAGTGTCCAGGAATCCGCTGCCCCACTCTGTACAGGCAGCGCTGCCGTCCCGGAGCATGAACTCCCCACCGGTCTGGATGGTCATGGTCTGCCCGCTGCGCAGCTGCGCCACCGCGAACGCTCCGGCCGAACTGCCGGCCCCGTTGGCGCTGTCGTCCTTGTCCGTAGACGAAGCGATCTTATCTTCCAACGTCTTTTCGTATGTAGCCTGGGTCTCGGCGATCTTCTCCTCGGTTTTGGCCAGGATGTTCTTTGTAAAAGTATCCCTCAGATAGCTCAGGGTCACCAAGGGGTTGTCCTCTGTTCCCACCGCGGCATAGGCCGTGACGCCGCAGGCCAGCAGCAGCGCCGCCAGAAGCGCGGCCAAGCATCGTTTCTTCCATTGCATATCGTTTGTCCTCCCTGTCTTTTGCTGTCGTGGACTTCGGTTTGCGTGACGGGCGCTCCCGGCAAGAACACGCCGGGATTGCCCGTACCAATAGGGTTCGATCAGACGAGAGTATCAGGGTGCAGACCAAAGCTCACCGCGATGGCGGCGTCTACCTTGTGCATCACAGGGCCATCCACCCGGCCCATGTGCTCCCGCAGACGCTTTTTGTCCAAAGTCCTGATCTGCTCCAGCAGGATCACGGAATCCTTGGGCAGGCCGTACTGTCGAGCCGCCAGCTCGATGTGGGTGGGCAGCTTCGCCTTCCCAGTCTGGGAGGTAATGGCCGCCGCGATGACGGTAGGGCTGTGGCGGTTGCCGGTGTCGTTCTGCAC